>CAZOHR010000129.1:0-9629 GCA_964579045.1 uncultured Bacteroidales bacterium
CTATCGCTCATGAGCTCTCCGCCACAGGCGGATCGGTTGTTGTTTGTGCCTTCGACAAGCTCAGGCACCATGTTTGTTGCTTGTGATTTGTCTTTTGCGATTTTAAATTCTTATTCCTCCTCTTTAATCCACATACTCCTTTTTTTCAACTATTGTACAGTTTCCATCATCGTGTAATAAATAGCCCAAATCATAGCAGAAGAAATAGCTTTTGCCAGTTTTTGTTTTATAAATATTTGTGAGATAATCGAAATTAAAACCTGCTGCTATCAGTTTGTCGCGATGAATTCTAAACGAGCTTTTCTCGAAGAATTCATTTAAAATACGACGGTTGTTTTTCAAAATTCTATTAATGTTTCGACTACAATTAACAGCATCTTGATTTTGCCTATTGTTATAAGTGTTACGACATTGATCACAGCAGAATTTCTTATCAACTCTACCATCAAATTCACATTTGCAAACCGGACATTTTCTTTTCATACTGTCTGGAAATTTGTTACAAATATAACTTAAAAACGACAACAAACGAATAAAAAAAAGCTGCGTTTTAGTTTCGCAGCTTTTCTTATTTCTTATTTAAAATTATTTCTCCAAAACAAATTTTCTTGTTATTGTTTCGTTATCTGTTGTTACTTTGATTGTATAAATGCCATCAGGTAAATTGCTTAAATTGATGCTCGCATTATTTACAGACGTTTTATTGTTAAGAACTAACTGTCCTAAATTATTGTACACCTCTATGTTGTTTATAAGGTCTGAAAATTCGAAATTTACGATGCCAGTTGTAGGGTTAGGGTAAATGTTCTTAACAGATCCTTGCGATAAATCAACATCGCTTATAATAATACAGAACTCAATTACATGCTCAGTCCAATCACCTCCACCTGGGAAATTCATAATCTCTTCTGACGTGCTGGTATTAGTTATAATTACTTGTCCGTCAGCAGGATTTCCCCAACTTGATCCGCTCATTCCATCTCCCCAACTATCGAATACAGTAAATGTATAGCATCCTTCACCAAGACACATTTCTGTTATTGAGTGTAAATTTGCACCCGCAAGTGGTCCAGCAGAATAGATAACTTCAGAAGTGGTATTGCTTACTAATTGCCAAGTAGTTTCTTCAGGATATTCATCCGTTAGAACATCAACAACTACCATCTGTCCGTTTTCAATAATAGTAAAATCAACACCAAGACTTGTTCCTGAGCTAGCCATATTGCTACCTCCGTTAACACTTTCGATATTGTATGTCAAGGTATGATTACCAGCAGCAAACCAATTTTCTGGGAAAGTAATTAGGGCTGTCTCATTTTCGGCAAGATTTCCGTTCCATTCATATTCTTGGTGATAACCAGGTAAGTCATAGGAGATAATCGCAGTTGTTAGTGGATATGCATCCATATTCTTAATCGTTACCTGTGGAGTAAGCATATTGTTGTTACAGTAGATAGATACTGGAGTTTCAGCAGAAATAATTTTCACTTCGCCAGAATACACAAGAACTTCTTTTATTGCTTCATCGTTGTCGGTATATTCGTCAGATTCTCCATTAGGACCTTCAACATAAGCCACTATTGTGTTTTCTCCTGCTGGTAATGTTATTTCTGGGAAAACCACAACATCAGATGCTAAGGTAGCAAGATTTCCTGTCCATGGGATTTCAACAGCGGTACCACCATTAAGTGTATAACCTACCGTTACCGAAACAAGATCTATTTGACCTAGATTTAAAATGGTCACTGTTGGAGTGCAAGTTGCAGCAGTAATGTGAACTAAATTTGAAGGAACACTAATGCTTTGTAACATTGCATCAAAATCGTTATCATTAGGAATTACCATTACTTCGCCAATATGTGGAGCACGGAATTGCTTTGTAACAACAACAGTAGCAGTAACAACTGTGCTTAATGGTGCAAATTCGAGAACCGCTTCACCACTGTCATCTGCAAGTTTTGCGTCTAGCAATACTCCATCAATGCTAATTGCAACATAAGCGTCGGGCTCTGTAGTAACTGTAAGTGATGACATCCCAATTGGTAAAGTTGGTAAATAAGAAGCAAGTATTTCATCAGGAACACCAACATAAGGCATAAGTGAAGGGTCGCCCATTAAATGGTAAATTTCCCAATAGTATTTATCTTCGCCTGACGTACTAGCCATAACTGACATATTACCCGCATAGTTAATCTGATATGCTGAAACAAATGGAGCTTCTCCATTTTCGTGGAACATATGGTCGTAGGCAGCTTGTGTTGTTTGTTCATATGTTGTTGTTGCAGATATAGTGCTTGCAATACCACAACTCCAGTAGAAATCTTCATCCCATAAAGTGTTGTTTGATCCACCAATATGGCCAACAGCACCTTTTTTGTCAGCTCTTAACAAGGCTTCTCCAAAACATTCTGCTTCAAAAAATGTATTTGACTGACAACAGTTACCGATACTGAAAAAATATTCTCCATCATTAGTTAAACTAGGAACGTTTGTAGTTGTGAAACTAGGACCAGCCCAACCAGTAACGCCACAGTGGGCAGTATAGTTTACAAAGCCAACACCATCGCTGATATCACTTATAATTGCTGGAGCAGAAGAGCCTGCTGCTGGATATAAGTATGTGTGGTCGGTTGTTACACCATGTTCTTCGTTAAAATAATAATTGTGTGCATAATTTATCTGTCCATTTGCATGAGTTGGCCCAAATGTGCCGTCGTCGCCTGCAACTAATACAACTTCAGCAAGAAATGATGGATCTGGGAAAGTGTATTCTTCAAACATCAGGGTTTTCTCCAATTGTGGTTGTAATTGTGCAACACTGGTTGCAGAAAATCTTCCAAAATAAATTTCTGGTACATAGTCAGCACCACCATCAAATTCACAATAATACATATCGGAGTAATGACTAGACATATTAAATGATGGGATTTGCGCAACATCACCAACTAATAAAACAAATGTAGGAGCAGGGTCTTCAGCAGTACCAGCTTCATATAATCCTTGAATGTATGCTTTAATAGCTGTAGTAGTAGCTCCGATTTCATCTGTATAGGCAATGTCTACATAGAATCCCTTTAAAGTTTTCCATTCAATAAATGGTTGAAGAGCATCCTCAAACATTCTGTCCGAAATAATTACATATTTAATTGGATATTGAGAAATAGCATCCTTAGTTGCTGGAGCTTTGTAATTCCACAAACTGTTGTAAGCAACATTAAAAGCAGGCGAATATTTGTTTGCTTTTAAATTTGAAGATTTTGTTAAATCAGCATTTTTATAAATAATTTCTGCTTGAATGTTATTTTTAATCGTAAGAGTGTTTGTTTCAATGTCATACGAAAATGGGCTAACAGTAATCTCAGCAATTTGAATGCCCCTCATTTTGCTCACCAATTCAACACTAACAAGTTCAGTTGAATAATACTCCAAATCTTGATAAATGGAATTATTTTTTACAAAAGAAACAGTGTTTGGGTCCTGATTTTTAAATAATGAAGCCTGATTTGGTACTAGAGGAAGACTCATTCCAAAATCGTTTAGATTTATTACTTGTTCGTCATAACTGGTAATAACAACCTCAAATTCTGCATCCAATGGAACCTCAATTAACTTAGTCATTGCTGGTAACTCAGGGAAGCCAGTTTTTCTATCAGGAAAATACTCGGGAACAATGATTCTAGAATAAATTCCATCTTTTGTTTTAACTTCATCCATGTAGAATCCTTCAAGTGAACTTGAAAAGCTTATTTTTTGATCTGAATTAATTAAAACTTCTGCTTTAGTTTTTTCTGTTTGTAATGTAGCAAAGCTTTGAGCAAAAATGCTTCCTGCAAATGCAATTGCCATTGAGAGAGCTAATAGTTTTTTCATAAGATTAACATTATTATTTATTTAGTAAAAATATGTAAAAATTCGTTACCGTTGAACTTGTTAAGCAAAAATTATTCTTAAGACATTTTTTTGGTCAAATTGGTTGCAATATTGATCTTTCTAATAATTTTATTTGTTGTTCAATTTTAAAATTAGTTATTGCTAAGAAGATGGTTTTTGCTCTAATATACTAACATTTGTGGACATAGATGCAGAGCAATTTTAAAATAAATAAGATATCACATTTGCGATATTCTTTTTCAGCCGAATTAGGAGTTGTTAACTTGATGAAAAATTCAGGCATAGTATTTGCAAAATAATTTTTTGTCAAACAAAATTAATATATCTTTGTTTAACGAAAAGCGAAATGAATTACTAATTAAAAACTATCAATTATGAAAAAGCTATTATTGATTTCAACACTTTTTATTTTAATCACCTCCGCATCATTTGCACAAAAGACTTTTGGAATTCCTGAAGAAGGTGGATCTATCGTTAATATTAGTGTCCCAACAGATAAGTGGACAGTTACAAATGACGAAGGTTTATTTAGCATCGTTCCAAAAGACGAAGGAGAATCTGCAAGATTAATAACTATGATTTGGGCATCATCAGATCCAACATCTGAAACAGCTATTGACGATCTAGTAAACGAATCATTCGATGTTGTTGAGGCTTTACTCACTGATATTACATGGGCTGAAGAACTTTCAGAATTCGAAAGCAATGGCATCAGTTTTATCGCAAACGACGGTTATGGTTACTATGTAAACGAAGATGGCTCAAAAGATCAGATGTCAACTACGGTTATGATTCTTATGCCGGATGATACAAATGTTATGACTTTGGTTTTCTTTGGAACTAGCGAGGCGTATGACAAATGGGAAGAAAGTTTGTTGGAAATTATTCTTTCAATGACACCTGCGAACTAATTATTATTTAGATCACAATAAAAAAGCTGCATCAGTTATGGTGCAGCTTTTTTGTTATATACTCAACCGGGATAGGATTTTATATTTAGAAAATAGTAGATTTTGTGACTAATCGATGAATAATTTCTTTGCATAGCAGTAGCTATGGAAAGAAATTATGCGATGCACTGAGCTTGTCGAAGTGAGGAAGAGTAGGTGCAAAAGATACGGTTTATATTACAAAATCCTATGGCGGTTGAGTGTAATTACTTTTTCCCAATCGAATCTAGAAATTTTCTTATTGCCTCTTCTTTTTGATTTTTGCCAGGAATATAAAATATCTTTTTGTCAATTTTATCTGGTAAATATTGCTGCTCAACAAAGTTGTTTTCGAATGAATGTGAGTATTTGTAATTTTTACCATAATCCAGATTCTTCATCAATTTTGTAGGAGCATTACGCAGGTGCAATGGAACAGGTAAATCGCCAGTCTCTTTCACAAGGGCTAGAGCATTGTCGATAGCCATATAGGCGGAGTTGCTTTTTGGACTAGTCGCCAGGTATATTGCCGCTTCAGATAAAATTATTCTTGCTTCTGGCATACCTATTTTACTTACAGCATCAAAGCAAGCATTTGCGATCAACAAGGCATTTGGATTTGCTAGTCCTACATCTTCTGAAGCTAGAATAATCATTCGCCGAGCGATAAACTTAATGTCTTCACCACCTTCTAGCATCCTAGCTAGCCAATAAACAGCAGCATCAGCATCAGAGCCTCTTACTGATTTTATAAAAGCAGAAATTACATCATAATGTTGTTCTCCCGATTTGTCGTATATGGCAAGGTTTTCTTGTAGTTTTTCGACTACCGATTTGTTTGTAATAATTACTTGCCCTTCAAATGCAGTGTTGCAAATTAGCTCCAGTAGATTATAGAGTTTACGGGCATCACCACCCGAAAAACGATAGAGGGCGTCGCGTTCTTCGATTTTTATATCGAGTTTACTCAATTCTATATCCGTTTTAATAGCACGGTCAATTAAAATATCAAGATCTGATTCGTCGAGATGCTTTAGTACATAAACCTGACAACGTGATAGCAACGGCGATATAACCTCGAAAGAAGGGTTTTCTGTTGTGGCGCCTATAAGGGTAATTGTACCATCTTCTACTGCACCAAGTAGAGAGTCTTGCTGTGACTTACTAAAACGGTGTATCTCGTCAATAAATAGTATTGGATTAGTTTTGGTGAAGAGATTGTTTTTTTTAGCATTTTCAATTACCTCGCGAACATCTTTTACTCCAGAATTGACAGCGCTAAGTGTAAATAAATTACGATCTGTAATCCCCGAAATAACATTCACAAGAGTTGTTTTACCAACTCCGGGAGGTCCCCATAGAATCATAGAAGGAATATTTCCCGATTCGATGATCTTACGAAGTGCGGCATCTTTTCCTGCAAGATGCTTTTGTCCCGCGTATTCGTCAAAATTCTTTGGTCGTAATCTTTCTGCTAAAGGTTTCAAAGCATGTATATTTATGAAAATGTAAAAGTAAAAAATCCCCCGGAATTCCGGAGGATTTTTTTATTCTTCTATTTTGAAGGTGTACTCAAACGTACAAATCCTGTCATCGTTGTTCTTTGCACTCACAGTGGAGGCTCCACGCGTATTTGTGCCGGTTTTACCAACCTGTAAAGCAGATTCGAAGACATTTGAACCATCACCCCTGCTTGAACTACCATGTTGCATAATTGTCGCGGAGAGATTAAATGCTTTGTCAGAGGCAATCAGTTTAAATATTTCGTTTCCAAATGGCGGACCAAACATAACCAATGTGTTTTTTAATACAGCAGATTCGCCAGGCTCAAGTACATATTCACGTCCATCTAAATCATTAACAGTAGGAATTACTGGATTTATAAAGCCATCGGGCTGAACATCAATAATATTAAAGTATGCTTTTTTTGTGCCGTAATTTGTAACTTTTATTAATGCCATTACATCAGGGCTAAATACAGGGATATCATTAACAAGTACAGTTGAAGGATCAGGATATTCTAAAATATCAAATGTTCCATTTTCATTAATTCTTGCTTTGACTGGAACCAGCTCCATAACTACATCATACCTCTCGTTATAATAATCTAAGTCTTTAATAATTTTGCCTTGAGCATAGTTATTAAGGGTAGCAATTACATCATCGTTGAGTATCTGTGAATCGGTATTTGAAATTTTGTGCAATTCCTGATTAAAAGCTACGCTAGTGACAGAGATTGTTTTTGCACCTCTGGTTTTAGCAAAATTTAGTGTTATTTCAGGATTAGTGTTGTCTATTTCTGCAAAACTAGATTTTGAAATATCAGATTGTAAAGAACTGCTTACGTCTGCATCCATTTTTGGATCTATTGCAACTTTAACTTTATTATCAGAGAATGTTCTAGCTTTAACAAACACCCAAGCACTTTGATTACTTTTAAATTTCATTTTTTTATCTAGAACAACCAATGCTGTAAAGTTTGTTGAACTAATTACCTTTCCCGAATTCAAAAGAATTGTCTCTTCAGAGATATTTGCAGTACCTGGTTCAGCAAATGCAATAATAGTTCCAGGGTTAATTCCAGCCAATCGGCCTGCGTTTATTTCAACTATAGAGTCAGTTTTAACAGAACTTAGCGCATAGTATTCACTCTGTATCTCATAATCGCCTCCAAAAACAGCATAATCGATGTCGCCTTCTATAGCAGGGTTTTGGAAAGGAGCTTTCGTAGCCATCTCTGCCATAATCCTTGCAAAAACCTGGCGGTAAGTATCACCTTCTTTCATTTGCGAGAAAGATTTATAAATACAATATGAGAGAGAGCCAACTGCATTATTCTCGTCGTCGTAAGTTTCGTAGTTGAGTTCGTTGGCGCTAGCACCTGAGAAAACAACAAATTTTGCCATCTTATCTGTACTTACACCACGACTGGCAGAGGGAGTATTGTCGCCCATGCCAAAACCGATATTGCCGTCTTTTGGCGCTTTTGGATTCCAGTTTTCAGGAACTAGAGGTGGAGCACCACCACGAACTTTAGCAGACCCACGTGTTCCAGTACCTGAATGACATGAATCGAGAAATAGTAAAATGTGACCATTGGTACCAAGTTTGATCCTGAATTTTGTCATCCAATCACCCAACTCATCATCTCTAAAATGTTTACTTCCATCATAGCCGTTTTTCATACTCATAGGAGCATCAAAACTAACTAGTGCCTCGTCTAGACCGTCTATTTCTTCATCGTTATTGTCAAAAATCTGATGTCCATGACCACTATAATGTATAATCACTTGGTCTCCTGTACTGATCTTTGAGTAAAGTGTCATTAATGCCTCATTTATACCATCTTTGGTTGCTGCAGAATCTCTCAGATACATTATGTTTTGCTGCGTAAAGCCGAGTTCTGTTAGAGTTTTTTCGATTAGTGGAACGTCATTACCTGCACTTATTGGGTACCAACCAGTTAGATTTTGGTTATACTCACCTATGGCAATAATCAATGCGTATTTTTCGGATTTAGCAACAAATACCGAAAAAAAGGCAATAACAAAAACTATTATTGATTTTTTCATGATTGAATAATTAAAAAAAATGAGCACACAAAAGTGTACTCATTTTTCAATTTCTTTAATTAAAAGTCTCCACCTTCATTTGCAGGGGTTTCTGCTTCGCCAGTTTCCAGTTTCAAAAGAAACTCTTCGTTACATTCACCAGCTGATTGCCATTGGTAAGTTTCACCTAATGTGCGGCAATAAACATCTGCATAACCTTCTGGGAGTACTAACTGAGAATTTTCCCAAGGATTTAATCTGCCTTTGTAAACTTTGTCAACCCATAGGTCAACATAAAAACCTGTCCAGTTGTCGAATTTTACAACACAACCACCTCTTGATAAAACTGGTTTCTCAATTGCTACATCACCTGCAGGAATAACATACTCGGAAACTCCTCTTGATTTAACTACTTTAGATGCGGTTAATTCTGTTTGTGCATTAAGAACATTAGCGAAGAAGAGAACGCCAACGACTAATAACATTGTAATTTTTACTTTCATGGCTAAACTTTTTTTTAAATTGTTTTTTTTATAATAACGAAGCGAATGTTGCAAATTATGTGCCAAAATTTTGTCCCTATTTTTAATTATTGTAAAGATAAGTAAAATATAAATATGCGAGATAATTTAATTATTGATTTATTTATTAATAAAATTGAATCATAAAAAAAACTAATTTTATAGCTCGAAAGTTTCCATTTTTGGGGCGCTCGTAATTTATTCTTATAAATACATTTTGAAATTTTTATTATGAAATATGTTAGGCTTACCATAATCTCAGTATTGGTTGTTTTATTTACAGGATGCGCAGCGTTTAAGAAGCATACTTCCAAATCATATAGTGGTGAATATTCAGCTGAGGTTATAAGTTTTAACCCAAGTACAGGAACAAAATCCAATTATGTGTTAAATGTTGAGGTTTTAGATAATAGATTAGAGAAAATCTGTTGGATTCCCGGTGGATATAATGATGATGGCAAATTCGTGTCTCCTCATATTAATAAGAAAGGTTATTGTGAGTTTGTTAGTGAAAGCGGTGTGAGATATGAAGTGCAAATCATTAGTCGTGGGGTTTCTTCTAAATCAGATGATGATATGGAGGACGATAAGCTTAATTACTTTGATGAAGATGATTTGTATTGGGATGAATATCCATTTATCGAGTAGAGAGTTTTCTGTGATAATTTTAAATTTTCATGTTATTTAAATTGTTGTTATGCCCTGATACGACCTAGTTGAGCAATTCACGAATAGAG
>CAZOHR010000130.1:0-1020 GCA_964579045.1 uncultured Bacteroidales bacterium
TAGAGCACTTTTCTCCTGAAAAAATAGGTTAAAAAACATTCTGACTCGCAGTATGTCTTACCGAAAATGCATTGTTTGCAAATTTTCCTAATTACAAACTAAAATTACTAAACCAATCAGAATCAAAACAATACCAATGGTAAAAAAATATGAACCATATTTAACCTTTTCGACTAAACTGGTTTTTCTAAAAATCAGTCCAGAAATTATTGGGCCAAATACAAATGCTATCGGGATATTCACTAAAAGTGAGAAATACCATTTAATATCAAAAACTATAATGTATGCAAATATTGGCAGCAAATATCCTGTGACTAAATTCTTTACTTGCCAAAAAATGGATTTCATAATAATTGGTCTTTCACAATTAAAAGCGTCTGTAGCATTTGCCAATGAATTTAGACCAAACGAAATTAAAAAACACAAACTAGCGAGAACAAACAAAACATGACAAACAACCATAACTTTTATCTTTTTTTTATTTTTATTTTAATTCTCTTCCAAACACTATACAAACTCAAATTTCCCATTATCTCTAGTATACCTATTTAAAACACCTAATTTATCTACGCTTCGCACAAACACTTTCCCGTCAACAATAAACTCGTTATTACTTATAATTGTAAAAAGCCTATTGCATCCAAAAGTCCTAGAGGATTTAATCTTTCCAAGGGGATACTCAATAATGTTAACACCAAACGCTTCCTTTTGCATGTTTTTGACTAATAATTCATCATAATAAATATAATCATCGCTTGGTTTATCATCAGCATAAGTGAATTCAATTAATTCCCCAGTTTCCTTATTTTTCCAAATTCCTTTAAAATCAAACCTCATAAAATTAGTATTAAATTATCTAACAAATATAAGGACTTATAATTATATATTACATTATCTTTTCAAATATATTCAACATATTTACTTACATTTTATCTTACATTTTCTATTAAGTCGTGAAGTAGTGATTGCAACCGAAGCCCAAAGGGCGAGCTCAGCGAAGCTAAATTAACTTCGTTGAGG
>CAZOHR010000130.1:1030-4451 GCA_964579045.1 uncultured Bacteroidales bacterium
CTTCTTATTCCCCAAAACGACCTGTGGCAATGAAATTCTGTATTCTAGAAAATATTTTTTCTTCGTTCTCCGAATTCAATGCTTGAAGAACATCTTGTGAGTCTAATTTCTTTAAAGATTCAATATCTGCATCCGAAAAATAAAATTGCTTATCAACCCTATCAAATACTCGATTGAGAAAATCTCTGTATTTTTCATCTTCGGCATACTTACCAACAATTGCAGTCTTCAACATATTTGCGTTCCACAAGTGCCTTTTGCGCATGGGTCGTGACTCCATTTCTTTAATATTGTACCATGATTCTATATTTGAGATTAGATTCTCAAAAAAGCGCTTATTCCTTTTGGCAATGACTCCTACCGCTGTAATATCTTGCGATTTATAGAAATTTAAAATCTCAAGCAGCTTAGTTTCGCCCAACTCCGAAATAGCAAATCCTCGTGTGTAAACAGTGTTAAAATATATAAACACATTTTTGCTGTTACAAAACTCAACTAAATTAGGAATCTCAGTCCAATTCTGCTGCATAGGACAAACAGAAATATTGACATAATTATTCTTCCTTCGCGAAATAGCAATAAACTTATCGACATTTTCCATTACAGTAGCAAAATCGGCATTTTTTCGTATTGACTCAAATGTTTCTTTCACTAAAGAATCTACCGATATGCCAATATAGAAATTTCCACGTTCTAGATAAGATTTCACTTTTTCATTAAAAACTGTTCCATTTGTTTGCAAATTAATTTTGCATTTGGGATTGAGTTTAATTATCAAATCCCATACTTCATAATATATACTAATTAAAAATGGCTCACCGCCTAAAAACTTTGCTACTTTTAAGCCTGGAATAAACTTACTGAGTTGTATCAAAAAGTTTTCATCATAAGGATGCTTTATCTTGCTTAGCCCTTGAGTTTTGGCAATCGAAGACGAGAATTCGCCATGACACATCACACATTCTAGATTGCAAGTGTTATCAAGTTCAAAAACTATTTCAGTTGGGATATTTCCTCTATCTTTCAAATTATCATAAAGTCTGGCTTCTACACCATCAAAGTTACCTGCCTCTATTAGTTTATGACAGTGTTGGCAACCATACATAAAATTCTGACGACACAATTCAGTTTGTAACATGCCTCGTTTATCTCCATTAACAATTTCAGAAATTGTATTATTTGGATATGTTCCAAGAATATGCGCCCTATTAAAACAACAAGCAGTTGCCTTGCCATGAATATCAAAATATAAACTTCGCAATGGTGCATGACAAACACATGGCTCGGGTCCTGTCGCTCTAGTTTGGTTATATTCAATCAGCTTATCCGAATTTCCAAAAGCAGGATTTATGTAATCTTTAAGATTGCTATAACGCAACTTATTCCCGATTTTTTTTAAATATCCGGCAAGAAAGCTAATAATATTCTGTAGTTTATATTTAATCAACTTCGTTAAATTTCAAATTTCTGCAAATATCAGTCAACTCAGACAAAGATTTATTCGCAAGATAATCAAAAAACACCTCATCAGTTATTATTACAAGTTTGTTCAATATAAAAACATATCCTTTAATCTTTATTATCTCGGCAATCAATTCATCAAGTTTTTCGTTTAGCTCAGGTTGTACACTATTAACTCTGATACGCAAAACATCGATAGCTTCGGCTGCAGAGACAAGTGGATTCCTTTTGGATTCCGAAATATTGCCTGACTTTTCATCAGTCCATGACCTTAGCAAGTCAACAAGGTTAAAATAATTTTGATTATTTATCTTCTGCTTTTTATTTGCAGTTTTAAATTCATAACATTCTAGTCCCTCAACAATTTTATGCAAATCGCTCTTCTCGAGAAACTTAAGTGATAGCTCAGCCGGTTTAACCACTGTGTGATAATAAACACAAATCTGTTTTTCATTTGCAAAGTTTACAAAATCGGGCATTTCGCTCCAATTAACAGTCATTGGGCAAACCAATAGATTTACATGAGTATTATTTTTACGACTGTATTCGACAAATTTTTCAATATTTGAAATGGCAAACTCAAAATTAGCTTTTAGACGAATATTTTCGTAATTCTCTTTTTTAAGAGAATCAATCGAGATATTGAAATTGATGTTTTTATGTTTTTCCATCAGATTCATTATCCTTGGATTCATGGAATTTGCATTTGTTGTGATAAGAATCTGACATTTAGGATTTAGTTCGCTTATCATATCCCAAATCTTGTAATATTCTTCAATCATAAATGGGTCTCCACCAGTAAATTCGGCCACTTGCAAATGAGGAATAAACTCACGTAATTCTTCAAAGAAACTATCTTTATAAAATTGGTTTCCTGTCACTTTCTCGCAGTCTAGACTCTCAATTCCAGACGACAAATTTGAATCACACATGATACAAGCCAAATTACACTTATTCGAAAGTTCAAACTCCATTATTGCTGGATATTTCGACTTTGAAAATGCATAATGTTCATATTTATTGATTAGCAAGCTCCCAAATGCACCCTGATCCATAATTTCTTTACAAAAACTGCAATTATTTTTCAAATCACATTCTCTATGCTCATTTCTTATCTGCTCAAAAGAGCCTTTAAACCAAATATCGTGAACCGAATTAGAACTAATGTGCGAAGATTGCTGATTATAGCTCGCATAACATGGCGCAACATATCCAGATCGAGAGAAAAACATACTTGTTTGAGGCGCATAACAAATTTTTTTCATGGGGCCATATTTTCTCGATTTGTTGAATTCTTCGAGTACATTAGGGTTTATAGCCTTGCAGTTTTTCGCCCTTTTGTCTTTAGTAAATTCGTACACAAACAATCGTAAATCGCGATGTATTTCCACCAATATGTTTTGCAATATGCCAGGCAATATGTTATAGATTTTACTTAGCATCTTATTTTATTTCTGATTTGTTTATCAACTTCTCGGATTTTATAACCGAGAATACTTCTTTCGCAATAAATTCATAGCCGATGTCACTACAATGTCCATCTGCTACAAAATATGAATTCCGCTGACTGGTCAAATTCGAAAAGTTGGAATAATTATCTACAAAAATGATTTTATATTTTTGAGCTAGCCCCTCCAGAACACTATTAACTGGAGCATAAACCGGATTTTCATATTTGTATGGATAGCTCATGATTATTAACTTAATACCTTTTTTCTGACATGCAACAATCACATCCTCTAGGTCTTCCTCAACCCAACGGTTAATCTTCCCATTTTCAATTTCCAAATCTGTACTTTCCTCGATAAACACTTGGCCAATGTTTTCTTGTGCTGTCGAAAAACCAAATTTCAAATTATAATAAGCTATAGTATCATTGATACAAACCCTCTTTGTGTCGAAATCCTGAGGTAAAAGTGGCACACGGCATTTTAGCTTTAGCAAATTATAATAAACATCC
>CAZOHR010000130.1:4461-9620 GCA_964579045.1 uncultured Bacteroidales bacterium
CTCAATATATGGAAATTCTCTAATGGACATATTTAGAAACATTTCTCCGAAAAATGAACCACATTTTCTAGATTGTAAAAAATAATAAACCGCCTTATAATATCCAGATGATAAATCTTTTGAAGAGATCTGATAGCCATTTAACAAATCGTGAATCTTCATTAATTCTTCGTCTTCAGTTGAGAGAGAATCTCTAAATTCTTTACATAGATCCTGAGAATTTTTACTTAATATTGAATAATATATAATTTCTCTGTCGTTCAAAAAGCTAGATGTGTCGAGAGTTGGAGATGGGTTATTACTTGATAGCTTTTCCTGAAAATCTTCTCGGTTTTGTTGATAATCAGCCTCAGAAAACACATCCGACATTTCAATTGGTGTAGACTCTGATTTCACAGAGAACATCTCATTCCATAAGAGTTTTATAAGTTTAAATGTTCGAATATTGTAAATAAATTGATTTCGATCTTCGAATCCATAATAATTCCAGTAATTTGCCGACCCAGCCATTATCACCACTACCTCTGGGGTATTTTCATTTAAATATAAAATGAATTCATCTTTAATTTGAGTAGTATTTTTTCCCGACTGTCCTAAGTTAATAACTTGGTAATCATCACCAAATTCTGCTTTTACAAGTCTGTCGAGAACTGCCGGATAGTCTTTACCCCTACTTGCACCAACACCTTCGGTAAAACTATCTCCCAAACAAATAATAAGTTTATCAGCATTTTGTGCAAGTGCATAATTTTTATCAATATTCTGCTTCTCATGGAAATACCCTAAAATCCTAAGAGTAATCTCAATAATCAAAAATACTGTAATCAGACCAGCCAAAATAGAAAACAGTCTAGCATAAAACAATCTATGCTTTTCGATAGATGTCGTAATTCTAGCCTTTAAGAAAATAAAAATTGACTTTATTCTTTTACGTAAAAAATAGCATATCCCCACACTTAGAAAAACAAAATAAAAGTAAACTAATAATTTATTAGGTATTTTTAAAAATGTAGCAGAGTTAACAAAATTTTCAAATCCTTCTTTTAAAGTATTCTGTGTCACTTGATTAGGGCCTGAACTAAATTTTACTGTATTCCCATTATTTTCGAAAATCCAATTTTGCTGCAGTTGAATCTTATCATACTTTGAGACTTTATTACCAGTTTTAAACCAGATGTTCTCTAGCTTATTCCAGATACTATCGGGCATTTCTACAAATATCCTATCAGATTTAAAGAAGAAGATCATGTCTTTGCGCCAATAGTCATAAATATAATCATCGGCAGATCGGTATTGCTGAAAACAGTGAATATATTTTTTCTCACTACTCGATTTATACTCAGCCCAAACAGAAATTAGATCAGGGTCATTAGCATCAATGCCAGAAAAATAAAAGCCAGTAGTTGAGATAAACGGGATTTTTGATGTTTGCCAAGATATATAGTATATTCCAGCTACCCCTGAGATGCAAAGAAAGATAAAGCCAAAAAATATAATTCTGGACTTATTCATTCTTCTTTTCGATAAAGTAATTACCTAAAGCAAGACAATCCATATCAGATTTAAGATAATCGTTTATTGCTTCTTCTGGAGTGCAGACAATTGGCTCAGCCTGCAAATTAAAGGATGTGTTTATAACAATTGGGATTCCAGTTTTCTTTTCATGTACATCGAGTAATTGCCACAATCGAGGATTAAACTCTTTATCTACCGATTGAGTTCTTGCAGTGCCGTCAACATGAGTAACTGCAGGAATAACTGATTTTTTATCCTCGTTAACCTCAGGTGCTAAAAGCATAAATGGAGAATCATTCAACATTTTGAAATAGTTACCAGCTTTTTCTTTCTTCACTATCGGGGCAAATGGCCTGAACCATTCACGATGTTTAATTCTACTATTCAGAATTTCAACCATCACCGAATCTTGAGCTGTTGCAAGAATTGAACGATTACCTAAAGCTCGTGGGCCAAACTCTAGTCTTCCTTGAAACCAACCAACAGTCTTTTTATCAATAATCCGATCTGTAACAATATCTAGTAGTTCATCAAAATCAAATTTTCGATAATTAATGCTTTTTGCTTTTAGTGCAATCTCTATCTCTTTGTCTGATGACTCTGGTCCCAGATATGCATGATTCATTACGAAATTGCGTTCATTACCGAGAATAATATTGTAAGCATAGAAAGCTGCTCCAATTGATGCGCCTGCATCACCTGCGCCAGGCTGAATAAAAATATTCTTTATTGGAGTCTGCTCTAAAATTTTCTGATTTGCAACACAATTTAGGAAAACACCACCTGCCAGACACAAATTTTCTGTTTCAAAAGTTTTATGAACATAATTTGCCTGTCGAATAAGACATGTCTCAATCATAAATTGTAAACTAGCTGCTATGTCTTTATGTCTTTCAGTATATTCTGTTCCTGGTTTACGTGGTTCTCCCAAAAGTTTAATCATTGATTCGGAATACATCCTTTTTCTTTTATTCAGCGAGAAGTACTTTTGATTGAGTTTATAACTGCCATCATCGGCGATATTAATTATTTTTTTGAATTCCTCAACATATTTGGCTTTTCCAAAACTTGCCAGAGCCATTGTGGTTCCTTCACCACTATTGGCCTTAAACCCAAGAAATGTAGTAATTGCGGTATATAACAATCCTAAAGAATCGGGGTAATTTATCTGACTCGAAAGTTCAAAACTATTCCCTTGGCCAAAACCAAAACTTGATGCAGCAAATTCCCCTACACCGTCATTAATAATAATTGCAGCTTCGTCGAATGGTGATATTAAAAAAGTGCTTGCTGCATGAGCGTGGTGATGTGGAATAAACAAAACTTTTCCTTTATAAGCGATTTCACGCTTTAAAACTGCTGGTATTATTAGTCTATCTTGCAGCCATTGCGGAGTGTTGCGAACAAATGAGCCGTAAGAATATGGGAATTTAGCAACAATATCCTGAATTACTCTATTGAATTTGAGGAATGGTTTTTCGTAAAATGCTACATAATCAATCTGGTCAAAGCTTATTCCACCAGCCTGAATACAATAGTTGATTGCATTAATGGGAAAATCCGACGAATTTTTTATTCTGTTAAATCGTTCTTCTTGCACTGCTGCAACCAATTGTCCATCTTTAATCAGACATGCAGCAGAGTCGTGATAATAACATGATAAACCCAAAATATTCATGGAGTATAAAATTTAGTCAAATATAGAAAAAATAAATTGTCAAGCTGAGAATTTGAGAAAAAATCAGGGCAAACGCATACTTTTCTTTTGTCATGGTTTTTGGATTGCTTACGCACCAAAAAACGCATGCCAAAAGAGATTGATCGGCATATTTTAACCCTTGACTTTCACTACGTTCAGTCAAGGTTAAAATAAATGAGTCTTTCAGACTCAAAAGTAATGAAAATATTTAAAATTCTTGAGTTAAAAAAAGTGTGCGTTTGCCCTGGAGAAAAAATGAATTTCCTTTTACAAAACTGAACTGAATTAGTTGAAATTCCGTCGATTGTTAATAAGGCTAAAAAAATTGACTAAAATTTCTGTCTAAAATTTGAACTGAATTTTCAAATCTCTCTATACCTTGTCCTGTAACAATATCATAACTAATTCCAAGCTTTGCAATCTCATCTCGGTATTTATCAAACAGAAGAGGACGTATATCTGGATTTTCGCGCAGTGGATCAGCCTCCCAAGGCAAATCGTAATAACAGAGTAAATGAAAATCAGCAGGAAAATCGCGAAGATGCTTATCAATCCAAGCTGGCGATGTTCCATAAACATGTAAAAGCCAGATTTTAGTTATAATCAGATCTGTATCAAAAAAGATTATTTTATCATTTTTTTTCATGGCAACATGTTCTGCTTCTATCTGTAATCGAGCAATTTCAAGAACGTCGTGCATTGAATAGTCTCGGCCTAAATTTGTTATGTACTCACGTGCTAGTTCCGATACAAACGCAACACCATAATAAGCTGCAAGTTGCTGTGATAAAGTTGATTTACCTACAGATTCTGGACCGGTAAGAACTATCTTTAAAGGCTTACTCATTTATCAAAGCTTTTTTCCATTGAAAATATCCGACAAAGGCAAGTATGGTGAGAACTGTATATAAAATAGCTGAAGGATACAAACCTTTGTAGATATATAATCCGGTTGAAACAAAATCAACCAAAATCCACCATATCCAGTTTTCGATTATTTTTCGTGCTAGAAACCATGATGCAACAAAACTTAAGGCTGTGGCAAAAGCATCTCCTAGGGCAACATCAGAATCAGTGAATTTACTTAAAATAAAATAAATCAAAATGAATATTATTCCTGAAAGCACAAGCCCATAAATCCATTGCGATTTACTTAGTTTAGTGGCTGATAATTTATTACTATCTTTTTTAGATTTTCCTGTAATCCAGTAATACCAACCATATACACAAATGAAAAGATAATAAAACTGAAAAGACATACCGGCATAGAACTTTGCTTTAAAATATACATAGACATACATTATAACCATAATAATGGCAGTGAGCCAATACCATGGGTTTTGTTTAATCTGGAGGAAAATCCCGATAAGTCCGAGAAGTGCCGCAGTTGTCTCAACCCAATTTATCTGTAGCCAGTTTAAAACTAAATCCATTATTTACCCTTAAGCAGAGAGTCGTATAATTTGTCGTTGAGAATAATTTCCTCAGCACGCAGGAAAAATGGATTTATTTCGTTGAAAATGTACCAGAACTCATTATTTCGCCAAATATCACCAGCAATCAGAGATTTTAGATGTGTTTTGAGATATTGATTTTGTGCTTCTGTTGCAGGAACTAATGAATCAACATTTATTTTCTGCAATTTTGCCTCCGCAAGAAGTTGGTCAAGTATAGCTTGATCCACTTCAAAGTTCTTTTTAAATGACTCAACATCAGCATATTTAGCATTTATTATTTGTCTATTCTGATCAACGTATTTGGCAACAAAACTAAATACTATTCCTTTGCGAAGAAGTTCGATATGATAATCTGATCTTAATGTTGTGTCGATAGGAATAAAGTCGTCAGGCATAATTCCACCGCCACCATAAACTGTTTTCTTATAAACCAAAGTTTCGTACTTTAGAGAATCGGCAAAAACAATAGAGTCTTTATTCGAAAATTC
>CAZOHR010000131.1:0-1805 GCA_964579045.1 uncultured Bacteroidales bacterium
TTTTTCCTAGCCTTTTTTGTTTCGTTTTTGTGGCAATGACAAAAATGAAAAAGTTTAAAACAAAAAAGAACTTAAAACTATTCAGAATTATTTAACGCGATAGTTATATTTTAAATCTTACAGATACATTTAATGACCTGCTTATTTCTGTTAAAACTTTTTTTCATCCCCATCGAACCATTTTAAAACAAATGTTAACTTTGTAGTGTAATCCCAAAAAATAACTATATGAAACGAATTATGTTTTTTTTACTTGCAACCATGTTTGCAGGAACCATTTTTGCGCAAAAGCCAATAACTGCAAAAGCCGAAATTGATGAAGTTACTGTTTACTTGTATGGAGCAGAAGTAAAGGCAAAATCGAATGTAAACCTAGTAAAAGGTCGCGGTGTATTTGAAATTACAAATATTAGCCCACAAGCAATTAACAACTCTGTACAGATTTCGAATGCTCAGAACATTGAGATTTTGTCGGTTTCTGTAGCTGATTATTATGAAGATTCTGAATTACTATTTCCAGAAGTAAAACGTATGAACGACTCTCTAAAGCTTATTTCTGCTAAGATTGTTGCCTTCGAAAACGAGAAAGCATCATTTGAAGCTGAGATGGAGCATTTAGTTGATAACATATCGATTGGAGGAGAAAATACAGGTGTTAATATTGCTGACATGAAAGTAGCATCAACATATTACAGAGAGAGAACCTATTCAATTCGTCAGGAAATGACCAGAATAGACAATCTTATTTTTGCTGAAAATGAGAAAATTAACGAAATAAATGTTCGCAAAAGCAAGATTTTCTCAACAAATAATATGTATTTTAAAAAGATAGTGATTGAGTATGAAGCAGAGGCAGCAATCAATGGCAGCTTTGCAATCAGCTACATTGCTGGAAAATGTGGTTGGGCACCATCGTATGATTTAAAAGCAAAAGAAATTGGCGAACCAGTTTTGATGAAATACAAAGCTAAAGTATTCAATAACACGGGTATTGCTTGGCAATCAATTAAAATGAAATTATCCACAGGCGATCCTTTGCAAGGTGCCTCTGCTCCTACAATCTCTACTTGGGATTTAAACTTTAATATGCCAGCACAGGATAAAAGTGGTTATTCTGATAACAGCATTAAAAATGAATATCGTCAGTTTGAGTCGGCACAGTATCAGGTGTTAGATGAAAATATCTCGTATAATACTGTAGCAGTTTCCGAAATAAGTGTAGAATTTGAAATTGCAAAAAAATACAATTTACCTGCTGATGGAAAACCTTACACTATTGATGTAACTGAGTATTCTCTAAATGCAGATTTTAGTTATTATGCAATCCCAAAATTTGAATCAAGTGTTTATTTGATGGGAAAGATTACCGGTTGGGAATCATTGAATCTTATTGATGGTGAAATGAATGTTTATTTTGGCGAAACCTATCTTGGCGTTTCACAATTAAATACAAGCTCACTTAACGACACTTTAGAATTGTCGTTTGGTCGCGACAAGCAAGTTTCTATAAAACGTAATAGAGTTGAAGAATATACAAAGAAGAGTCTTTTGGGCAACAGCCGCAAGGAGAGTTTCCAGTATGATATTCTCGTTAAAAACAATAGAAAAGTGGATGTAAAACTTAGCATTGTTGATCAGGTGCCAGTTTCAAGAGAAAGTGAAATCGAGGTTACTGTAGGTGAATTGTCTGGAGCTGAACATAATACTGTAACTGGAAAAGTTACTTGGGTTACAACACTAAAACCTGGGGAATCGAAGAAATATACATTTGGATACAGTGTTAAATATCCAAAAGAACAAACTGT
>CAZOHR010000131.1:1815-3683 GCA_964579045.1 uncultured Bacteroidales bacterium
TCCGAAGTTTTAAGCTTATGAGAAAAGTATTAGTGGTTATTTTCGTAGGATTTATTTTCTGTATTGGATTATCGCATGCTCAAAGTAGCTCAACAATAGATAACACTAATACAAAAGTTAAAGTAACTTCTCATAATAATCACTATATTTATTCTCTTGAATTGTCCCCAGCATCAACTCCGTTAAGTGTTTCAAGATCAAAAACAACTACATATATCTCTCCGGCTTTGAAATTATTTTAATTTTTAGATATGTTAACTAAAATAATAAACATTGTTTTAATTGTAATGCTCTCATGGTGTATAATTACTCTTTACCTTGTCGAAGGACTAATTTTTAATAAAAACGAATTGCCTTTGAGTGATATAAATTCTATTGTTGTTGATAATGAACAAAATGTTTATATTGGAATAGATGGTTTTGAGAAAGTTCAGATTTATGATAAGAATGGAAACTTCGTTTCTAATTGGGACATTAATGCATATGGTGGGTCTGTATGCCTTGAAGTTTCAGTTGATACTAACATTATCGTATATGCAAAAAGGACAGATATAAAGTCGGTGTATAATACTAACGGCAATTTAATTACAAATGAAAATATTCGCAAAATCCCATACGAAATAGTTATGAATCAATATTGTTTTAAGGACGGAAATAATGATATTTATGAGATTACAGATGATTTTTTCCCGAAAATAACGAAGAATGGTATAGACTTTATTTCTCAGAAATTTTACTATAAGGCGTTTTACGAGCCGCAGAATCTTTTTATAGCTTTATTCTGCATTATTTTATTAGCATTTAATAATGTTAAGATAGTTATTCGATTTTTCAAAAAGTATCTGCCGAGAGGATAATATGGCAACAGCCATTTTTCAAAAACGCACAATATTTACAGGCAGTTCCTTCGGTTCCGCCTGTTTTTGTTTTACAACGCCGCAATCTGGGCTTTGCTCATGTTAATAAGTTTGTATTACTCATTTAATCTAAATCATTACTTTTGACTTAAAATAAAGAAAATTATGGAAGAATTATTTTGTGGATTATGGCATTTCCTTTCTGATGATTGGATGGTAACAGCCACTCTTTTCACTACAATTATAACCCTCTTTACTCTTAAAACTTTGATAAAGCAAAGGAAAGATGCAATTAGACCATTAATTGTTTATGAAAACATATTGCATTTCAGCCTCGATTATACAGTGGGAATAAGCACTTTTAAAACATGGTGGCGCACAAGTAATTCGCAGAATATTGAAAATGCAACATTTTTGATTAATAACCCAACAAACAATGTCGCATTAGAACTGACCATAAAAGAGGATTTTGATCTTGTAAAAATGATTCAAAAAATAGAAGCCATTGATTTTAATAATGTTTTTAGCTTTTATATAAATCCTAATGGAACGATAAAAATAAAATCCGTAGTTTTAGAATATGATTACGTCACAAATAGAATCATTGATAAAGTGAGAAATTTGGGGGTAATTTTACCTTGTGAAAGACATAATTCTCCACGCTATGCTTTTGACGAAAATTACTTGCTATTTTTAAGCTTTTACAACTATTTAATAGAAAGTGATGAAAGAAATAAATATTTATTCGGTTCAGAGTTGCCTCCACTAAAAATGAAGACAACATTTAAAGATATTGATGGCACTAAATATTTTTATAGAATAAACGTTACTCCGTTTTATACTAACTCTTCATTAATCACGATGCAATTCGCACATAAGCGATTAAAGTTCAGGGAATTGATTGCAAAGTTTTTCGCTTTCAATTTCTTTTAATTTTCAGCTTTAGCAGGAATATTACTATTCGTCGATGCTGCATGATTGCATAATGTGGCTTGGTATATCTACCACACG
>CAZOHR010000131.1:3693-9573 GCA_964579045.1 uncultured Bacteroidales bacterium
CGTGCGGCAGCGGAGGCTGTTTTTATAATTAGCGATGTTACAAGCTGTATTATTAAAAACCATAACTATTTCTTACTGATTCTTAAAATATTGACAGTCGAATAGCAGGCATGAACTTCTGTTCCTATAGGGTGTCTAATATAAACAGATAAGTAAATAGGCTTTTCAATAGAAGAATTATTTAATAGAATAAGTTCCTCGTCTCTTAAATCGGAAGTATCTATTTTTATACCAGGATTTCCATGTTTGTCAAGGAAATGTAAACTGTTCTTACTATTTATTAATTCTATAATTGAATTTTTGTAAATTTTAGGAGCATCCAAAATAACAAAACAATCACAGACAGTCATTTCATCAACACCCAAATCTTGAAATTCCTTTTGCAAATAATACCCTTTTAACTTGGTAATACCCCAAACATCACCGCCATATTTGCTGTTGAATAAAAAAGATTCTTCATCTTCCGTTGGCAGTCTAATGTATGATTCTTCTTGATACTCTTTAATTATAGATTTTAAAGAGTCAATAATTATCTTTAGAGAATCTACAGATTCTTCTACTTTACACTCTTTACTTATTTCAATTTTTGTTGTTTCTGTATTGTTGGAACAAGCACAGATAAAGATAATTGAAAAAAAAATTAGATAAATGTTTTTCATAAGCTAATGCCTTTTAATATTGCTTGTAACTAGTTTACATACACCCTTTCTACCTTTTAATGTGTAACAATTTCATTTTTATAATTGTCGTTTATAATTTTTCAATATTAGTAAAGATAAATTCTTTTGAATCTAGTTTACACACACTTACCCCCATTCAACCAATCCACCTACGGATTTTGCTCCATCAAACTATTTCCAGAGACTTCGTCGGCAGGGATTTTAAATATTGGGGCATCAGAGTTCCAAGAAACATCGTCACGGAGAGGAAGTTTGAGTCTTTTTAGGTTATGATAGCGATCGCCTTCGAAACATAGTTCGCGTCGGCGTTCGTTTCTAACAGAGTCGAGCAAATCGTCAAGAGCCACAGATTCTGGAACATAATTTTCTGCAAATGCTCTTTCGCGCAAAGCATTATAACTTTCATATGCATCAATGGCATTATTTGAACCACCTGGAAGCAAATTTGATTCTGCTCTTATTAAATGCATTTCGGCGAGTCTTATATAAACTCTGTTTAATGGCTGTGAGGCACCGTCAACAACAGTTTCGTCGTATTTTTTGATATAGTATAATACGAAATATTTAGTGAGCAATCCTCTTCGGATATCATTAGCACTAAACATATTATAAAGCTCAGATGTAGTTTGAAATAGCGGATTTTTAGAACGCGAATAAGCATCAATCATACTGTTGCTATTATCAGTTTGAATATTTACAATCTGAAAAATAACTTCCGAATTGCCTGTATTTCCTGAAAGATTATAGATGTCAGTTACATCTTCGGACAAGGTATAATAAGTGCTTTCAATAACTTCATCGGCATACTGGGCAGCATAGGTATAATCACCAGAGAAGAAGCATACTCGAGCTAACAAAGCAGTTGACGACATTGCCGATGCAGTAGAATTCGAGGTCATTGCTCCTGCCGATTCGAGTAGAGTTTTTGATTCGAACAAATCAGTTTTAATTTTTTGATAAACAACTTCAACAGATTCTCTTGCAGCATTGAGACTATCTGGTGTAAATGAGGGCAAAAGTCTGTAAGGAATTCCCAATTGCGAGTTTCCACCAATATTATCAACATCATAAGGTTTTGCAAAGAATCTCACCAATTCGAAATGCGCAACAGCTCTAATAAACAATGCTTCGCCTTTTAATCTATCTTTACTAGCTTCAAACTCACTATCATCGACCAGATTATTATCGATAGCATAAATGACATTATTAGCACGGTTTATTGCAGCATAAGCAGTGGCCCAGAAACTTGCAATTTCGGTAATCTGTGGTGAAGAAGTCATTGTATAAATCTCATACTTACCAAAACGATTAAGTTTTTGCTCATTTCCAACGATAGCATCATCGGACAATAATTCGGCATAAATCACTGGATTACCGCCCAGCAGAGAGCCAGATTGTAGTCCATCGTATGCTCCATTAAGTACCAACTGCAAATCTCTTGTGCTTTTTATTGCCTGATCGTTAGGAATTCTATCATTTAAATCAGTTTCCAAAAGTTTCTCACATGAAGTAAACCCAATTATAAACAACATTGCTATTGTTACAATTCCGAATATATTATTTTTTTTCATAGTCGTAATAATTAAAATGAAATCTGAATTCCGCCAATAATTGTCCTAGCTTGCGGCGTTGCAAACGAAGGAGCTGCAAACGATACATTAGAATCTGGATCTGATGATGAAGTGTTTCTAGCAACTTCGGGGTCCCATCCTTTGTAGTTTGTCAATGTCCATAGGTTGTTTCCAGAAACATAGATTCTCAAACTGCCAACTTTCATCTTCTGACATACATTTTTACTAAAACTATAACCTAATGACAGGCTCTTAAGTCTTAGAAATGATGCATCATACAAAAATCTGGTAGAATTTACATAAGTTGAATATTCATTTAAACCTGGAACTTCTGTTGAGGGATTTGTTTCAGAATAAGCATCGAGAATTTCGGGTCTCTGAGCGATAGATGAATAATCGCCAATCATTCGTTTTGCCTGATCGTCATATAATGTATTTCCATATTGATACATGAACATAAAATTGAAATCAAATCCTTTATAGTTAAATGTGTTTGTAATACCGCCAACCAGTTTTGGGAATGGGCTACCACATGCTTTTCTATTATCTCCGTAGAAATCTCCAGTTGGATTTTCATAAGTCATAAGGTTGCCGTTAATATCGTAATATAGTTCGGTACCTGCTTCTACAGTTGCTGTTTCTTGAACGCCTGTGCCATCTAAAACTGGAGTTCCATCCACATTCCAAAGTGCGATTTCGCCATCTGCCTGCTGCACACCAGCCCATTCAACTAGATAAGCAATACCAACAGGATAATCAAGAATTACACGAGCATCACCACCAGTTCTGTTATCAAATGCGTCGGGTGGAAGTCCACCAACATCGGTAACAACATTATGATTATAAGCAATATTGAAATTTGTTGTCCATTTAAAATCGCCTTGAATATTATGTGTAGTAAGATCAAATTCGACTCCGTTGTTAGTTAAAGCACCGATATTTTGCCAGATTTTAGAGTAACCCGATGATGAAGGAAGAGTGACTTGTAACAGCAAATCAGAACTTTGCTTATTGTAGTATGTAAGACTACCACTGATTCTATTATCGAAGAAGCCGAAGTCTATGTTTACATCAAACATTATCGATTTTTCCCAACTTAACGAAGGATTTAACAATGTTGAAGGAACTATTGCAGAAGCACCATTATAACCACCCACGGCACTATAAAAGCCAAGATTTGCATAATCGTCTATATTTGCATTACCAGTTAAACCATAGCTTGCACGAAGTTTAAGAAAACTGATTTTTTCTATATTTTTAATAAATGTTTCATCACTTAATATCCATCCTATCGATACTGCAGGGAATGTTCCATATCTGTTGTTCTGACCAAACCTTGAAGAGCCATCAGTTCTAATACTAAAACCAGCTAGGTATCTGCCATTAATTTTGTAGTTCAGACGCAGGAAATAAGAGTTAAAAGCATAAGCTGTTGAATAAGAATATCCTGTCATATTTGATGGGTCTGCTGAACCTGGACTAGTTAGATTATCATTTGGAAAATTCCAACCATTGAGGCCTACTCCGCTTGTGCTTGAACGCTGGTACGAATGTCCGAGTGTAAAATCAGCTTCTTGTTTATCTCCAATTTTCTGATTATAAGTAAAATAATTGTTAGTTGTGTAGTTGAAAACGTTGGTACGACGATCCCAAGCCGAAGAAACAGAACCAGTATCCTGAATATTTCTAAATCTGAATTCATCTTCGCTAAGGTTCATAAAGTCAACACCAAATTCGGAGCGGAATGAGAGATTATCGAGAATATCATAGTTAAGGTACATTCCTGTTATTGACCTAAAGCTATTAGCAGTAAAATTCCAATTTTCGAGTTGCCACAAAGGATTGCTATATGGATCATAATATGTACCATCAGCATTATATACTGGCAAATATGGCAACTTTTGCTGAGCTAGACCAAGTCCTCCAGAATCGCCAGTAGGAACACGTTTGTTCTTGCTGTACGAAACTGACATATTCGTTCCAATACTAAGTTTATCAGAGGCTTTATTTTCAACATTTATTCTACCGCTAAGTCTATTATAGGAATTGCCAAGTACAAAACCTTCTTCGTCACGATAAGTGAGCCCAGTATAGAAATTCGTTTTCTCGCTACCACCTTGGGCCGATGCGCTTAATTCCTGAACAAAACCTTGACGTAAAACTAGGTCAATCCAGTCGTTGCCACCAAGTGCAGCAATACTATCAGCCATTCCACGTGTTATAGGAGTTCCGTTTGAAGGAGTGTAGATTATTGCATCTTTAGATTCAGGGTCTAATCCTCTTTGAACACGAGCAGAATCGCGCAAAGCTAATTGTTCTTCACCTGAAATCAAATCTATTCTATTTGCTGCATCAACAACACCAGAATAATAGTTAACATTGAATTTGGTTTTGCCAGGATTTCCTTTTTTTGTTGTGATGAGCACAACTCCATTAGCACCACGCGAACCATAAATTGAAGCCGCCGCAGCATCTTTAAGAATTTGGATTGACTCGATATCGTTTGGGTTAAGATCGGACAAAGCATTGAACCCAGAACCAGTATTGTTTGCAGAAAAGTCACCACTCGACACTGGAATTCCATCGATAACATACAATGGTTGCGAACCAGCAGAGATTGAGTTTGTACCTCGAACTTTTACATTTATTGACGAACCAGCCATACCATTTGATGTTGTAACCTGCACACCAGCAGCACGTCCTTGCATCGAAGACTCAAGACTTGGCAAAACAGCATCACCAAGATCTTCAGAGCTAATAGATGTAATAGCTCCAGTGACATCGCGTTTCTGGCGACGACCATAACCAATTACAACCACATCGTCGAGAACAACTGCATTTTCAAGAAGAACAGCGTCCACAACAGCCGTTTTTCCTGCTTCAACAGTTACTGGCAATTCTTGAGTAAGCATTCCAACAAATGAAATTTCGATAATCTGTGCTCCAACTGGCACATTAGAGAGTACATACTGCCCCTCAAAATCGGTAATTACACCAATTTGCGTTCCTTTAACCACGACATTTGTGCCGTACATCACTTCACCGTTTTCATCAGTAACTTTCCCCTGTACTGTTCCTGTTTGTGCTGATACAAGTACAACAGATAACATAAAACATGTAAAGATAATTAGCTTGTAAAAATTATTCATGTTGATAAATTTTTGAAATGTAAATATAGAAAAGATTTTTCAATGAGGAATCTAGTTTATGGAAGTTATTAATTATTTTGTAAGAATTTAGGTGTTATGACATAACTAGAATTCTTCTTTATAGTTGGTAGTGGTAGTTGGTAGTTGGTAGTGGAGTTTAGCGTAGCCGCTATCGCTAATTGGAATTCCAATTTCTGTTAAAAAAGTTAGAATCTCTTGAAATAACCACATATCAAATTCGTGTTGTATTCGTATTCTTAGGTCAAATTCATCCTTCGACTCCTCTCAGGAACCAGGAATTTGACCTACACACATACCAACACAAAATTGATTATCACTTCTCCCCTATAAACTCTTCAGCCATTAAATAGCCATGTGCGGTCAATATCATTATGTTAAGCCCATTAAAATACAACTAAATAATCTATATGCCTCTAGTTATGCAAACGGTTAATGCCCTACGGGCAAAAGACACATTAT
>CAZOHR010000132.1:0-2132 GCA_964579045.1 uncultured Bacteroidales bacterium
AAAAACTCACAACTATTCTAAATAGCATCCAATTTATTTTGGTTTAGCTTAACTAAAAACTCGAAATTCTCTGATTTTAAAACATTGTCTAAAAGATTTCTATCAAAAAAGTATTTACAACCTAACTTTCTTGTTTGATCAAGAAAGTTACAAAGAAATCAAGGCAAAACAATGCTGCCCAACCCGCCTCGAGCAAAATAAAAGAATTGTACGTCGACCTTGGCCTAAAACAAATGCCAACTCCTTTTGCCATTTGAAATATTTGTTTTATGAACGATATATCGGCTCGACACAATTCTAATTATTTTGCTCTCACCACCTGTTCTTCCCGCCGTTTTGCCGAGGCCTACCCGCGACGCTTCGAATGCTATTTGGTCGCATTTATCCGGATATTTTTGTCTCGTTTTTCTTTTGAGATTAAAATATGCTGCAAGCTTTTTTATAATATTTGCGATTTTTGCTTGCACTGAAACAGTCAAAATATCAACAATTTTGGCTTAGAATCAAGTGTTGTAAAGTTTTTGGCTGCGCCGAGCTAAAGGTTCAGCAGACCCTAAGTACGAGTACACTTAATTGGTTAAGTTAGGAGATATGAAAAAAGCTTAGAAGGATGTAATATTGAACAAACGAGCTCCTCTATTTCATCTTTGACTGAATATAAACTTCGGTAAAAATCTTTTTTGTATAGAGTGGGAAGTCGCCTTTTTGGACCCAGTCGTAATATGAAGGATCTTTTTTAAGAACCTGAACAAGCGGCTGTCCTTTATATTTCCCGAAATTCACCACAATAACATCATTATCATCATAAACAAGTCTTCCAGCAAAATCAGCATTACGATTATGAGATGAATACTCCGAGATTTGGTCAATATTTTCACCTAGCTCTGGATATTTGTCAAGTTGTGATTTAAAGACTTCGTAAGTTGCTAATGTATCAGCCTTTGCGCTATGGGCGTCCTTAAGATCTTTATCGCAATAGAATTTATAAGCAGCTTCGAGATTACGTGGTTCTTTTTTCATAAAGATAACCATCACATCAACAAAGTTTCGTTTTTTAAGGTCAAAATCTATTTCAGCTCTTAGAAACTCCTCTGCTAAAAGTGGAATGTCGAATTTATTCGAATTATATCCTCCGATATCGGCATCTTCGAGTATTGACACTAATTCCTTTGCCAGCATTTTAAAGACAGGAGCATCTTTAACATCATCATCTGATATTCCATGAATTTCTGTTGCCCCTGCAGGTATTGGCATTTGAGGATTTACCAGATATGTCTTTGATATTTCGCTTCCATTTGGAAGAACTTTTAATAGTGATATCTCTACTATTCTATCGAATGATGGATTAATTCCAGTCGTTTCGAGGTCGAAGAATACAATTGGTTTTTTCAGTTTAAGTTCCATATATAAAAAAGGGGCTTAATGCCCCTCGGTATTTTTGTTCTGCCGCGACAGATCTAATTAGTTATTTATCATCATTGGCATGAGAAGCATAAGTACCTCTTCATTCTCGTTGTCATTATCCTTTGGTACAACAATACCAGCGCGTGTAGGATCAGACAATTCGAGAACCACTTCGGTAGCAGAAATATTGTTAAGTATTTCGATTAGGAAGTTTGATTTAAAACCAATTTCCATTTCATCACCATCATATTGACAATTTATTACTTCCTTACCCGAAATTGCATAATCGATATCTTGAGCAGAAATGCGAAGTTGATTTCCACTAATTGCTAGTCCAACAAGATTTGATGCCTGATTTGCGAAGATGGAAACACGTTTGAGAGAACTGTACAATTCTACTCTGTCAACTACTAGTTTATTAGGATTGTCTTTAGGAATTACTGTTGAGTAATTAGGGTAAACACCTTCTACTAAGCGACAGATAAGCTGAAAGTTTTCGAAGCTAAAGAATGCGTTTTTATCATCAAATTCGAGTGTAACATCAGAAAATGCTTTTGGCAATACACTTTTAAGAATTGCAGCTGGTTTTTTTGGAAGGATAAAAGATGCTTCTTCTTCAACCTTAACTTCTTTGCGACGATATTTTACGAGTTTATGTGCGTCTGTTGCAACAAAGTTAACTCCGCCGGTTTGGAATTCGATATAAATACCATTCATTACTGGTCGCA
>CAZOHR010000132.1:2232-9488 GCA_964579045.1 uncultured Bacteroidales bacterium
CCGCTATTTGAATCAAGACTTAGGCTTGTAGTTAATGTGCTTTCAAGATCACTTGCAGTAACTTGCAACACGCCATCCTTAACCTTAAAAAGTAAATTATCGAGAATAGGAAGTGCGTTCTTTGAACCAACCACTTTACTTACCAATTGTAAATGCCCTAACAGATGCGAACTTGATACTACAAAATCCATGTTATAAAAGTTTTAATTTATGAGCCTAAAAATACAATTTTTTACTTAACACAATAATGAAAATAGAATAATCTTATTGATATTTTATGAACAATATTTGTTTAATTCTTTACTGCGAAATCAGATTTACGATAAGTGAGAGGATCGATTATATAATATTGTAGCAGCACCACTTCTTTATCGTTGATAATCCCGTAAAGTCTATCAATATCCCAATCATATAATTTTCCATTGTCATCAACAGCTTTATTGATATTCTGTCGGAAATATGTTCTAACTGTCTGAACATCACCTTTACGATTTTCGACAGAGAATTTCGACACCATTGGTTGAGTATTTAAGCTGTCGAGTTTAGGTTTTTGAAGTTCGTCCATGATATATGCTTCGAATCCAACGAATTTACATCTTGAAATATATTCTTTTACCATTAAGGTATCGAATTTAAAATTAACTGCAGAGCCATCAAGATTAGTTAAATTAAAAACATTAGCACCTTTACTATGAGCGATAAACGATTCTTCGCGAGCATTCGGATATTCGACAATTACCTTTGCAATATCATTTACGTCGTAATTAAAAATCTGTTTTTCGCGCCATTCATTAATTTCGGTATTGTAACGAACAGTTAAAAAGCCATTAAACCCCGGAATACGCATAACAAAAGGAAGATCAGATCCTTCCATAATCATATATGTACCAGTATTATCATCAGTAACACCACCTACATAATAAGTTTTGGTCAATTCCCCATTCTGATAAATTTCAGTTTTAATACCAGACACAGAAATATCTTTTAGAACTTTGTCGAGTTTTGCATCTGGCACGGGTGCAGAAACTTCAACTTTATACATTGTCGTAAGCAAAACATTAATCAAATCCCTACGTGCTTTATATTTCCCGTTCACAGTCCAATTCTGATTATCACGCTCAAGTGTAATTGTATTATTGTTTTTATCAGCCATAAAGATTTTATCAATGGAGGCGGTATCTTGCACTGCAAAATCTCTGAACACACTCTTTTTATCAGTATTCTGGGCAAAATAAATTACAGTAACTATTCCCACCAACACAAGTACTGCAACTAAGAGAATTACATTTGTTTTCTTCATTTATTCAAAAATATTATAAAAATTTCAACCTCGAAATAATTGGAAAAAGCGATTAATACACCCAAGCTTTCCCTTCTTTAAAAGCTTCTGCCCTAATGTATTTAGCATCAATACTAATTGTTCCATCCTGGTTTAGATATCCCATCATTTCGTTTATATCCTTAAACGGATGAAGTTTTGAGCTATTGCAAGCACCTATAGTTTTAACCTCATGACTTGTAAAATATTTCCCATCACAATTAAAAAAATAAGATACATTTTCGATTACTGCATTAAACAATCCATCTTCGTCACAGCCACCATAGATATTATCGTATTTTATTGGAATGATAATCTTTCCAAGTGTATCAATTACTCCATACTTTCCATCCTTTTCTACAATTGCTCTACCGTTTACAAATGCATTTGCATAATCATAAATGGGTTGAACTACCCACTCGTTGTTTCTATTAAAGAATCCAAATCCTGAGCGGTCAGGCTTAGTATATGCTAAAGCAAGTCCATTGTAAAAACATTCCATATTACCGGTTAGCGACGGAGTAAACGTAATTTCTCCTTTATAATTTATAAGACAGGTTTTGCCATTAACCTTAACCCTAGCCTCGCCATTTTCAAAGCCACTATGACCAGGCTGATTAAATTTTAACGGAATTGCGACATCGCCTTCTTTATTTAGAAAGCCATACGCTTCGGTTTCGCTTTCGCCGAGGCAAACACAAACCAATCCTTCGTAAAACCACGAATCGCCAACATATTTACAGGGAATTACCTCTTCACCAGCAGTATTAATAAAACCCATAAAATCGTTTTGATAAACTGCACACATTCCCTCATGAAAACTTCCAACTTTCTGGTAAGAAGTTTCTACTATTACTTCTCCTTTTTTATTTATAAGGATATAGAAATTTTCTCCTGGTCTTCGGGCCCATGACACCCCGTCGTTAAAACCATAATACGCACCATATTTAGGGTCATAAATAGCATCAATAACAACCTTACCTTTACTGTCAATAAAACCGTTTCTCCATACCAACTTATTATTTGCCTCATCAAGAACGGTGGTTTTGAACATTGCCATTTCATCAGAAAAATCCCATACAAAGTTAGTTTCAAAAGTGAACAAAGTTTGACCTAGCTCATTAATACATGTATATGTTTTTAATTGTGCATTCGCAGCAAAAGCGGCAACCAAACTTATTAGAACTAAATAAAACTTTCTCATTTTTCAGATGTTTTTATTTTACAGATTTGCTACTCAGAAATTTTCTGTTATACTTAATCTTTCTAAACATAACCACCAAAAGTCCAATAACGATAATAATAAGTACAGGGATAAAAGAGTTTATATAAACCCAAACCACCATTTTTTGTTTTACTTCAGAGGTATTAAGTTGTCGAATTTTGATTTCTCTCATGCGTAGCGCAATCAAATCCTCGTCAGCACACAGATAATTCACACAATTAACAATAAACTGAGTATTACCAGGTGTAAACTGCTCATTATAGTATTTATCAAAACCTAGCGGATAAGGTTGCTGTTTGTCTCCCATGGTTTTAACTTCATTTCTGATAAAATCGCCGTCAGAAATGACAATCATTTTTGTTGGTTTAGAGATTTCGATAAATTTAAAATCCTTATTATTTGCAAATTCTTCGGATAAGCGATTTACAAAATTTGATCTAAACTCACCTTCTAGCAAGACAGCAATAGGCATTTTGGGTTTGATAAATGTTGCCATTTCTGGTTCGGTTCTCATAATCTCTAGATCCACTTCTACTGGATGAATCATTGATTTTGAATATTCTGAAGTACGAAGCAGAATTGTCTTTTTTATTTTTGGATTTTCGCCAACAGTATCAATTGAGCTTACAAAATGAGTACGAGCAGGCTCCAAATTTCTCAACAGTTGGTGGTCAAGTAGAGTATCTGGAATTATAAGAGGGAAATAATACCAAGATTTTGGTTCAAATTGTGGATTTCCATCAACAGTATTTACATATACTGGCACATTAAGACACCTTAAATCCTGAATTAAATCGGGGTTTATTCTCACACCATAATTAAATAGCTGGTCATCAAGGTTGATATCTCTAATCATCGCCATCTGAGTAGGTTTGGTGCTGAGTGAATCCATACTCATTTCCATCCATTCCACAAGCCAGATAACTTTACCACCCTGCATAATATATTGGTCGATGATAAACTTGTCTTTTTCAGTAAAATATCCCTTAGGCTTCGCAATTATCACTACCGCGTATTCATCAAGAGAGTTAAGCACTGTGTTCATCTTAACCCTGTCAATCTGATAATACTTTGATAGAGATGTCATTATATCATAAGTTTGATATTCTGAGAGCTCATCATGTCCTTCGAGAAATGCTACTTTTTGCAAACTCTTTGCAGTAAGCATCCAGATTGCGTGAATAAAGTCACGTTCCAATTCAGTTTCCGACAAACCTGCATATTCAGTTCCCGAGCTAACATTATTATTAATAAGGTTTACAGGAAATTCCTTCTCTTTATATTTTACTATTGCACCGGCAAATACCATCTTTTCCGACACGCCACCATCATTTGACTGGCTAACATAAGTAGGATTAAGTCCCTTATTATACAATTGCCAATAGACATCGCGATTCTGTTCTGGATCACCCTCAGTAAATGGATTTTTAAATTCAACTTCAATTTTATTAGAATATGATTCAAAATTATCGAGAAATTCTTTAACAACTTTACGATAACGTACTAATTCTACAGGCAAGTCGTCACTGTCGAGATAAACCTCAATATAAACTTTATCTTCGAGATTCGAAAGGATGGTTTTCGAAATCGGAGTTATGGTAAAACGCTTTTCCTTAGTAAGGTCGAGCCTAAAGAATACCATTGCTGACAGAACATTAAAAACAACAATTATCAGTAAGATTAATAATGCCTGAATTATATTTTGTTTTCTCAGAATGAGACGAGTTTTTTTAAGTTTTTTATCCATAGCTTTTACCATTTACGACTTTCGAGTCTTAATTTTGTAATAAAAATAAAAACACTAATTACACTCAGGAAATAGACCATATCGCGTGAATCAAGAACGCCACGACTCATTGATCGATAATGATCATTTATGCCCATTGCAATAATAAAATCGGATATTTTACCCGAAAAACCTAGATAAGCAAGGTTCTCAAAACCAAGGAAAAACACATAGCATAAAAGCACACTTAACAAGAATGAGATAATTGCATTTTTAGAAAAAGAGCTTGCCAAAATCCCTATGGCTGAATAAACAGCTGCAAGGAAGAACAAGCCTATGTATGACCCGAAGATTGCGCCAAAGTCAACATTTCCAATTGGATCGGCAAGAGAATTTATTGAAAACAAATAGAAAAAGGTTGGAATAAGGGCGATAAGTACCAGAACCACCGCTGCCATGTACTTGGCAAAAACAATTTGGAACTCGGTGAGTGGTCTGGTAAGCAACAGCTCCATGGTCCCCGATTTAAGCTCCCCAGCAAACATATTCATCGTAATTGCAGGCACAAGGAATAAGAATACCCAAGGAGAAATTACAAAAAGTGTGTCAATATTTGCTACACCAATGTCAAAAACATTGAAAGAGCCACGAAATATCCACATGAACATACTGTTGACCAGTAGAAACACAACTACCACAAGGTAACCTGTTATGGAACTGAAAAACTCTTTTATTTCTTTTAAAAACAGCGTAAACATCTTTTTCAGCTTTTAAATTAATTATGCAAAATTAGTTTTATTTGTGTTAAATCAAAAATAAAAAAGTCAGAGTTATACAAGCTATCTTGTTGAAAAGATATGAAGTTAGTGCGGACAATAATTACAATATATCTTTCATCGTTCTCCCATTATTTAAGTGAATAAAATATTGCATTTTGCACCCCACCCTTGTTTTCCTAAAGGAGGCCATACGCACTGTTAAACAGCCAGCAGTTGTGCGTATAGGTTCCTTTAGAAAACAATTGGATTAGTAAACACAATAAATACTAATTCTAAAACTACATAATGAAATTACTTCGTGAAGGTTAAAGTCGTTTGTGGCAGAACCTCTTTCATAAAAATATGGCAAGAAAGACTCTCTTAATCACTTTATTAAATGTAGATTGTTAACTAATTTCTACATTTTGTAAACATCATTAAATCACACATACTATTTTTGCTGATTGATAGTGTAAATATGAAAAAACTGTTTGTTGTTTTTCTTGGAATACTCTTTTTTACTGCTGTAAATGCACAGAGCTATAATTCCTATTTCAATCAGTTCGAGATACGAGGCCATTACGGTTTTACAATTCCTCATCATTCGTACATGAATTATTTGATGAAAAGCAATGTCTTTATTGGAGAATTAAATTACTCTATAAAAACCGATGGAACTCAACCATGGCAGCATACTTGGCGATTTCCAGAACTTGGAATCGGCTATCTAATGGGTGGTCTTGGAAATATTAATGTATTTGGCTTTTCGCAATCACTTTTCTTCTTTTATGGAGTTCCAGTCATAGAGACAGACCGCTTGATTTTTAAGTATAGGATGGGCACTGGAATAGCTTTTATAAGCGACAAATTCGACTATAGAGCAAATTACTATAATATTGCTATTGGCTCGCACTTTAATGCCCACCTTCATTTTTCATTACTACTTGATTATAAACCTTTTGATTTTCCTCTTTATTTGTCGGGAGGTTTCTCATTTAACCATTTCTCAAGTGGTGCAATCGAAACTCCAAACTTAGGATTAAATCAAGTAACTGCCAACTTTGGGATTAAATATCTGTATTCAGATTACAATTATTCTTTGCCAAAAAGAACCCTTCCATACCGCTATAATAAAGATTTGGAATTATCCGCATACTACGCTGCCTCATTTAAAGAAAACTCTACTTATGAAAATAAGAAGTATTTTATAAACTCCCTTGTCTTTGATGCTGCTTATAGACTAACAACAAAACGAAGTTTAGGTATTGGAATAAATATTATTGCGGATCCAACAATAAAGCAACTGCTTTCTGAGAACTACAAAGGTGCTCAAGACATTTTCCGACTTGGTATACATGCATTTCATGAGGTTTATCTAACAGATGAGTTTACAATGTTTATGCATGTTGGCACATATGCTTATAACCAGTTTAAGCCTAGCAAAGGATTACTTATTTACAGTAAACTTGGGATAAGATACACATTTGAAGAAAGATATTTTGCCTTGGTTTCATTAAAAACCCACATTAGCACAGCTGATTATATCGAATTCGGTTTTGGAATGAGGTTGAATCCGAATTAGGATTCAATGTCGTTTAGCTGCAAGCTTTCTAAATGATAAACAATTAACTTGAAAGATTTTCTATTTTCACAACTAGATTGGTTGCTAATTAGATTGTTTATGTCCTACGGACAAAAGACAAATCATGCTGATACTTTTTTTACTGACATTTATGCCCTACGGGCAAAAAAGTTATAGCCCAGCGGGCTTTAACGTCAGTAAAAAAGAACAATAGTCGTGTTTCAATTTTGTCCGTAGACATTAACAGCTAACGAATCTCCTAACTAAACGACATTGAATTAGGATTAGGAGTTTTTACAAATCTTGGAGCCAGTTATCTTAGAACTTCGATTATCGATTGGCCTTAACAAAAAGAGATTTCAACACACGAAAGATAGCAAAAAGGAAAAGGAAAATTCCAAAGATTATAAAAAGCACTGCCATAATAAAAGCCAGTTTGCTTTGGGTCTCGTCAGGCATCATTCTTACAAGACGCTGTGTTGTTGACAATGCATTAACGTCTGATGGTCCGCCAGAAGGTGCAGTGTAAGTCGCCCAGAAAATAAGAGAACCTAGTCCCGAAAACACTACTCCAAGACCTAATAAAATAAACAATCCACTCCAGTCAAATTTTGGTTTATATGACTTTGTTACTTTTTTAGCCATAA
>CAZOHR010000133.1:0-9457 GCA_964579045.1 uncultured Bacteroidales bacterium
CGGGATTTCCATTCATGTTCTTTGCGGCTATTTGATTATATGAAAGAACTATTCCGTCAGGACTATGATAACCAATTCCAATTCCAGCATTTTCGTGCAATAATCTGTATTTCTCTTCACTTTCTTCGGCTTTTTCTTTGGCATAAATTAGTTCTTTTTCAGCAAGTTTTCTGCGAATAGATAAAGAAACTATCTGTGCGAAGGACTCAAACAACTCATGTGAAAAGGAAATCCTTTCAGATTTAAATGCCAGCAAGCATGTACCATATAGCTTTCCTGATATTTTATGTGCTATGCCCCAAAATGTTTTTAATCCTAGTGCCTTTCTTATAGCGACATCAACAATTGATGGGATAGCGCCAAAACTCACATCAACTAAATTATCAGAAACACCAATATTCTGCTTTATAATTAAATTATAGTTTTCATCGTTCAGAAATGATTTGGTATTCTTTATTTTATTACCAATAAGATTGGTCAATTTAGTCAATACAGCACTATCAGATTTTATTTCCCTAACCTGTAGGTATTTTCCATCACTGAAATACTCGCTAATTAGAGCAATAGTTGCTCCTGTATGTTTGTAAATTTCTTCAAGTGCTACTTTGTAAATATGTTCATGTGAATCAATAGCAGCCAACTTGAACGACAGGGAGTTTAGAAAAGCAAGATCACGGTTTTTTTCTTTGAGTGCTTCTTCCACGTGCTTGCGTTGGCTGATATCAATGAATGATGCAATGATTCTCTTTTTATCTGGCATGATACCAACAGACATCATAGCCTGTTTTATTTCACCGTTTCTGTGGTAAAAGGTAAACTCATATTCAGAAGGTGCTTCGGCAGGATTCAACTGCCTAATGCGGTTATATTCTTTTAATCGTTCAAGATCATCGGGTGGTATTTGCTTTGTCCAACTCATACCAATAACTTCCTCCCTTGCATAACCGCTCAATTTGCAGTAAGAATCATTTACCATCGAAATGGTAGTGTCTGCCTCAATTATGGCAATGGCTGCAGAATGACTTTCGAATATGCCGCGGAATTTCTCCTCGCTCTCTTCGGCCTTTTCTTTGGCTGCAATTATAGCATTTTCAAGTGCTTTTTGCTCAGTAATGTCTTTAAAAACGCAATAAGTTTGTTTGAAACTTCCTTCGGGAGTATAGCCTACGCAACCTTCAAAGGATACATAAATGTATGTTTTATCTTTTCTTCTAAGTTTAAATTGCACATCAGAAACATAACCACGTTTCTTAAATGCTGGAAAATTAATTCTAAAATGCTCTACAAAATCGGGGTGCAAAAAATCACCATACCATTTACCAATCACTTCATCTCTTTCATAACCAAGCGTTTTTAACCACATTGGATTAATGTCAATAAAGCAGCCATTTTCATCCAGCGATTGATATGGTAGTGGCGCATTGTTGTACATGAGCCGATATTTTTCCTTACTCTCTTCGGCTTTTTCTTTGGCTTTAAAAAGTTCTTGTTCACTTCTTTTCGATGCAGTTACATCCTGATGTGCCCCTAACATCCTAATTGGCTTTCCGCTTTTATCACGAATGGCCAATCCACGACATCGTATCCATAAGGTTGAGCCGTCTTTATGAGTGTATCTTACAATTTGGTCGTAAGGATGATTAGGATTCGCGCAGTGTTTAGAAAAGTTTTCATTTGCAAGTTTTAAATCATCTTGGTTTATAATGCTTTGCCAGGCACTTGATTTATGAGGCATTTCATCGGGATTATAGCCTAAAACTGTCCAGAATTTGGCATTCATCCATTCGTGTTCAGGGTTTTGCAAATCCCAATACCAAAGACCATCTAAGGCGCTTTCTTGAATAAAATCAAAAATGCTTTCATCAGTTTTAATTAATCTGTAAAGTTCTTGTTTTAAATACATAACCTTAGGCTTTGATTTTATTTTAGCACCTGTTATTACTTTTTCATGCTTGGATTGCGCAATTTACATTAAGTTTTTTAAATGACAAAAAAATATTGCATAATACTAAGAAACCTCATACCACAAGATACAACGCCGAAGGCCTCACGTAAGTAATCTTGCGGCAGCGGAGGATGGTAGAGGATTCGAACCCCTCCGAACCGACAGAATGAAAGCTTGAAGATTATCTTCAGGCTTTTTTTTTGCTACGAACCGAAATCCAAAAGAACACTCAGCTGCTCGACCCTCCCGACTTTTAGTCGGGAGGGTCGAGGGTTCGAATTCGTTACCAATCAGATTTATTCAATAACAACGGCTGCTTTATTTACACCTTCCTCCGACAACAGAATTATATAATACAAGCCTGGTTTAAGGTTGCTGACATCCTGATTTATCATTTGCTGGCCATCATTATGAAAATGTTTTCTTTCGGACATGAGCTGTCCTGTAACATTGTAAATTTTAAGAATAACTGTTCCAGTTTTTTCAAAAGTACATGCCACATTAATATCTGTACTTGCTGGGTTTGGAAAAACAGTAAAATCTGTTATATGTTTTATATTGGTTTCCGGCACTAAAACTGGCATATCCGAATCGCAGGGAAATAAAACATAATCTATCCAAGCACAATCGCTGCCAATTGGATCATAGTCAACATAATCTTTAGAATATGTCCAGCGAAAGGTATGCGTACCTTGTGTAACTGGAAAGCTTGCCCTAGCCCATCCCATCTCGCCCGACCAGGAGCCTCGGTATCCATCATCTATATAAAATGTGAGCCAGTCCCAGTTTAGCTCTGAGGACACTTTGTAATAAAAAGAAATACTGTCATCGGAAGCTACATAACCAGTTATGTACATTGAAGTGGCTTGACTGTGATTGATCCAGTCGGATTTTGCACTCCAGTTGCCTTCATAACTTATACTTTCATCAACATGCCAGATTGTGTCCGTTACAAAACTCCAAGCATACTCATTCAAGCTGCCTGACTCAAAATCTTCTTCCGAAGGACGGATATTTCTGCTGAATGTTTTTTCTGCCTGATATGTCCCGTATCCCAGTTGGTTGATAATGTCAAATTGTGTACATTGCCCATAAGCGTTGTCTGCAGTAATATTAAAAATCGCCACTACTGTATCACCCGGATTAATATTAGAAAGAGGAAACGACTCAGTGTTGACAGTAATCGCCTCACTGCTGCAGCTAATACTGCTTAACGCGGATACCATTGAGCAATGACCAGTATTTATGCTCTGAATGTATAGATTGGCTGTCTCGCCAGGTTCGAAAATACCGTTGTCGTTTCCGCCCTCCGAATCATCTAGAAAACATAATCCAATTTTCGGACGGGGAGCATTTACTGTAAGTTGAAAATAAGAAGTCCATAAACTGGCATTAGCATCCGTAATACTTAGCGTAAAACTTATTGTATGCTGATCTGGGATACTGTCAGAAATTAGAATCTGATAGGCCAAATTTTGTAGTGATTCTGTGTCACCATTAATCTGTCCCCATTCGTGACTAGTGTTACCAATCTCAATATATGTATCACTGGTAGATAGTGTGGCCTGCACTCCTTCAGCATTTTCTGGACCCACATTCTTAAGGGTGATATTAAGAAAGATGTTTTCATCGTAGTCTGCCAGTTGGTTATTATTTTCAGTAGCATCATCTACCGAAGAATGCTGGTAAATAACATAAGGACCAACATCAGGTGTAACAATCTGTATCTCACCGAAACAAGGAGCTTTATTATAGGCTGTGGCAGTTACAGAAATAGTTTCAATCTCTGATAATGGTGAAAAACTTATCATGGCTATTCCTTCGTTGATATAACCAGAACCAATGATTTCTCCTCCGAGACTAAGGCTGATAAGGGCACCTTCCACGTCGCAATTAATTGTGGTTGAGGAAGATCCGATAACAATCGTAGGATCGTGATTTATGGTCATGATTTCTGGAGTTTTGGTTCTTAACACCACCGAAGGATCACCAAAACACAGCCAGGTGTCAGCCATATCAGCGCCTCCTTGTCCGTAATCATCAATCATCTTCATACAGCCACTCATCGAAATGCCGCCGAAACTGTGCTTAACATTTTCTGTTATACTTTCTGTCAGCAAGTCCACCATCTCATCCTGCCCATCCATGGGCTCGCTCCAGTACTGATTTATTGTTGACATAAGCACAGCTATTGCACCAGTCGGTTTGCCCGAATCTGTTGCTCGGAGCCACGCTTCGCCAAAACAAGTACCACCAACAAAGGCGCCATTAACACATGCCACCGACCATATAAAAGGAAGTTTGTTGATATTAACTAAACTTTCGATCTCTGTATTTGAAAACCCAGACGTTCCCCAGCCTTGATCCCATCCATGACCAGTATAAACAACTGCGCCTGCACCTATGTTTAGTTGGTCAAGAATCATCTGAGCAGTAGGGTTTCCATCGAGATCTACCCCACCACGGTCGCCTTCATAATTTTCAGACATCTCTGTGTAAGTATAATTCAAAAGTTTTGTGCGGATATTTCGTACATGCTCAAAATCAATTTCATTATCATCGCCTGGCCCCTCTTCAGTGGCAATTCCAATTGCAGAGGTATACCAGCTACCAGAAAGCTCGGTACTCATTTCGTACTCCAATGTTCGCAATACCTGTGTTTCGACATCTGCCACGCTTTCCGCCGAAAAACGACCTACTAGAATTTCGGGGTAATGATCATCGCCTAGTATATATCCGTAAGCATTATCCGTAGGACCGATTGGATTCATGCAAGTGGGCACCTGTTCGGCATCGCCCACAAGAAGCAAATAATTAAGTCCATTTGTGGCATAATATTCTGCCACATAATTTTTAATTTCTGTAGAACTGCTAAAATTAGAAACATCCACAATTTCGCAAGCAATCCCTTTCTGCTTTTTCCACATCACAAAAGGCTGCATTGTCTCCATAAAAGGTCCGTAGGAAATAATCAGCATGTTGCCGTCTTCGGCTAGAGGACTATATTTTGTCGAGTGATAATTTAGAAAGTGATTTCTGTAAATATTTTCAAAATCTTTAACTGGTTTACTGCTTCTGTTTTTTTGATCGAAGACATTCACTGTAGATACTCCCGACGATGTTAATTTAATCGTTATGGAGGAATAAATCCTTAGTTTTTTTGTAACTGGGTTGTACTGAAAGGGACAGAAGGAAATAACCATACCTCGGTAGTCTCGTAGAATATACGGATCTTTTAGTTCAACAATATTTGCTGGCCAGAATTCGTCTTTCTGATACATTTCGTCATACTCATAAAGAACAGATGATGGGTCGATGCTTCGGCTAAGACTTCCCTTCGAAGGAAGTATTTCGATATTTTCAATTTCGGTGAAACTTACATCCGTTATTTCATACTGCATTTCTGCATTATCTGGTATAATGACTGATGTGGTGAGCTTTTCAATATCAGGAAAGCCCTTGATTAGCAAAGATGTTCCTTCTACAGTATGTAGAGTGTAACCAGCTGTTTCATTTCCAACAGAGGCAAGATTATACTCTCCGGGCTCGAAACGGAGAACGATTTCCTCTTGGTCAGAAGATATGAGCTGAACAGTTTTTGAGCTGTTTTGAGCTGTGGATACTAAACAAAAAGAAAGAAGCAGAATCAAGGATAGATAAATATATTTCATGGCTGTCAGAATTTAATCAAAACAAAAATAACTAAATTTCTGCTATGCTCTAAAACTATTTGAAAATATTAATTTTAACTGATTCTTTGGTTTTACTTTAGTGTAATATACTTATTGTGATTTCTACGACTGATAAGGCTTTAATATTCGTAATCATCCTCTACTTCTGCCTCTTCCTCTACTTTGACAAAACGGCCATTTTCGAACATTCCATAGTCAATGACATTGTTTCGGCGATCAAACAAAGCACCCATGCCATTTGGTTTTAAGTCAGAAAGTTCTCCAATGTAAATAGTTTCAGTTACATTTTCCAAGATCATTCCTCTTCCCGAAAATTTGTTTTCAACCATGTAACCAAAATATGTGTAACCACCAAACTCCATAATGGCAAAACCATCCATCAACTTTGCATTTTCATCGAACATACCATAAAATATCTTACCATTCCAATGCTCCTGAATCCCAAAACCATCTGGCTTGAAAGATTCAAAGTTACCAACATGAATAATCGAATCTAAGGTCATTACATTTAATCCTTTTTCGCAATTACCAGTTAAGCAGTTTTTATCTTTTCTATTAAAAGTAAATTTTTCTGGGTAAACGGAATCAATTTTATTCCATGATTGAAATGTTCCAGAACCACCCGACCACACAACTCCTGCCCCTTTCTTCTCACCGTTTTCTAAATATCCAATATAATAATCATCAGTCTCAACATAAAGCATCTTTCCAATTATAATAGTATCGCTTAACCCAAAGAAATAATTACCACTAGAATCTCGACACATTATCATTCCTTTGCAAGGGACACCATCAGCAATTTGTCCTGCACAAACGAACTCAGTGTTTTTACTAGTTTGACCAACTTCGTCGTACTTATTATCCTTAAAATAACCCTTATAGCATGTTCCATCTTTATACTCGATTATTCCAACACCATCGCGGACACCTTTTTCTAAGTTCCCTCTATATGTAAACTTATCAGAAAACACTTTACTAAAACCATATATTTGATCATCAGTAAATACACCTTCCCTTATCTCGAAACTGTTTGTTCTTTTGTCGCGAATTTCATAGGTTCCCCGGCCATTAAATTTCCCATCTTTAAATTCACCATTATATTTTATAAGATTAGCATAAGATTCCTGTCGATATGTGCCATTACCATTATATTTTCCATCTTTAAAATCACCCTTGTAAATAATTTTCCCATCCGATGCCTCAGTCTCTAATTCACCGTAACCGTTAAATTCACCATCTTTAAACTTCCCAATATAAAAATATTTTATTTTATCCTCTTTCACCATCGCTGTACCGTAACCGTCTTCACAATCACCAGTCATGCACTTCTTTTGTGCAAAGACAACGGTCTCGAGAATGCAAATAAATGAGATAATTAAAAAGACTTTCATGGTGAAAATTATTTTCTACAAGCAAAGTTAATAAAAACTTCGTTGTCGTGGAATTTAAAATGAATTTATCATCTAAGAAAAAAAGCATTACTAACTTAAAAACTTTAAAAGTATGAAAACAACAATTCTAATGGCAGTTTTGATGGGAGTATCAATCTGCATTTTGGCTCAGAGCGGAGCAATTCACGGAAAAGTAGTTGACGAATTTGGAGACCCAGCTCCATTGGCAAGTATTAAAATTATTAATGGGGCAAATGTATCAGGAACAACAAGTGATTTGGAGGGATTATTTAAAATCAAACCACTTGCTGCAGGAACTTATACTGTCGAAGTTTCTTTTATCGGGTACAAAACCATAAATATTGCTGGCGTGAGTGTTTCTAACAACAAAATAACTTTTCTAGAAGATATCGTTCTAACTTCAGATATTACAATGATCGGGGTAATTGACATTGTATATTATGCAGATCTGATTTCGGCTGATGAGCCACAAAAAATGGCAATCCCAAGTAAAACTATTATACAATCAGGAGGATCAAAAGGTGCAGCAGCAATTGTAAGCAGATTTATAACTGATGCACAAATTGTCGACAACCAAATGGTAATCAGAGGATCAAGACCTGGAAGCAGTACAGTTTATATTGATGGAATGAGGGTTACGGACGAGATGTCTTCACTTCCTTCACTGGGAATTGGCTCGGTTGAGGTTTACACAGGAGGTATTCCCTCAAGATATGGCGACGTTACTGGTGGAGTTGTAATGATGACCATGAAAGGCTATTTCGACATATTAAGTGAGAGAAGAGCTATGGAAAGTATAGAGTAATCTTTACAAAACTAAAAAAAGAAAGAGTGGACAAAACCACTCTTTTTTATTTACTTAAACCTTAAAAAATGTTTTTATAAACTCATCGCCTTTGAGTAACCCAAAACCTCCTTTTTTAACAGATTCCTCGTCATACTTTTCAACGCAATCGGCCTCATATTCGGGATGATAAATCATAAAAGGCACTGGGTCATGTGTGTGTGTTCTTAGTTCGCATGGAGTAGGATGATCGGGAAGAATCGCAATCACAACTTTTTCGCTCATTTTTGCAGTCTCCTCAACAATATACTTTACAACTCTTTGGTCGAGATACTCAACCGTCTTTGTTTTCAATTCAAAATTACCTTCGTGTCCAGCCTCATCGCTTGCTTCGATATGAAGATAAACGAAATCAACTTCTTTTAAAGCATCAACTGCTGCTTTTGCTTTTCCCTCGTAGTTTGTGTTGTACAGTCCAGTAGAACCAGGAACATGAATTGCTTTAAAGCCAGCATATTTGCCAATTCCATACAACAAATCCACAGCAGAAATAACTGCACCAGTTTTACCATAAAGCTCTTGATATGAACTCATTTCGGGCTTAAATCCCGGCGACCATGGCCAAATAGAATTTGCAGGATCTTTACCTTCGGCAATTCTCTTAAGATTTACTGGATGATTTTTAAGAATTTCCTGAGATTTAAGAATTAGTTGATTAAGCAATTCAGCCGTTTTCTCGCCGCGAGCAGATTTTGCCTCAACCATTACATCTTTAAATGCAGTTCCAGGCACATCGTGAGGAGGAGTGCAATTAACATTATTGTCACCACCTTTAATCACTAGCAAATGTCTGTAACTAACTCCCGGATAGAATTTAATAATATCAGAATCAAGCTCATTCTTAAGTGCAGCAATTAACTCATGTGCCTCTTCATTAGAAATATGACCTGCTGAGTGGTTCTTAATTTTCTGATTCTCGATACAAATCAAATTACACCTCATGGCCAACTCTCCTGGATAAATGTCGATACCCATGCTTGCTGCTTCGAGCACTCCTCTACCCTGATATACTTTATGTACATCGTAACCCATAACAGACATATTTGCAACTTCGCTACCCGGAGGCATATCAGCAGGGACAGTCTCTAACAAGCCACAACGACTTTTTTTACAAAGCTCATCAATTACCGGTTTGTTTGCTAACATCAGGGGTGTTTTATTCCCGAATTTTGCATTTGGATGGTCAGCAACACCGTCAGCAAGAATAATAATGTATTTCATAAAATTAAATTTAAAATCACAAGTTACAAATCACAAATCACAAAAAAACAAATAACAAATTACAAATCACAAGCTCTAAATCGCAAGTTCCATCCGCCGCGGCGGAACAAATCACAAATCACAAGCTCCAAATTACAAAACACAAGCTACATCCACCGCGGCGGAACAAGCTACAAATTACAAGCTACAAATTACAAAATATTGGAACTTGTAATTTGTGTTTTTTGTAATTTGTGTTTTGTTATTTGTTTTTTTTGTGATTTGGAGCTTGTTATTTGTTTTTTTGTTATTTGTTATTTGTTTTTTTTGTAATTTGTTATTTATTTATCTATAGTTATTAGTT
>CAZOHR010000134.1:0-9359 GCA_964579045.1 uncultured Bacteroidales bacterium
TAGAACAATAGAACAATAGAACAATAGAACAGAAGAACAATAGAACAATAGAACATTAGAACAACCGATCCGCCTGCTGGCGGAGAGCTCAACGCGATGCGGTGAGCGAAGTCGAACTGAAGTTAATAGAACAGAAAAACAAAACTGCAGAATCTAAAGCCCACGCTAATCTCCCTTAGCCTTCGCCTTAGCCTCAGCCTAAAAATAATAAATATGAAAATAAACTTAAATAATCGAGAAGAAAGCTTTGAAGCAGATCAACTTAGTGTTGCGGAAATCATGGCGATTAAGAAATTTACTTTTTCAAAAATTATTGTAAAACTTAATGGAGTTTTTGTTGAAAAAGAAGACTATGCAAATACAACTGTTAAGGATGCAGATGTGCTAATAATTTTACATTTACTGGCAGGAGGATAGATATACTCAACCGCCATAGGATTTTGTAATATAAACCGTATCTTTTGCACCTACTCTTCTTCACTTCGGCAAGCTCAGTGCATCGCATAATTTCTTTCCATAGCTACTGCAATGTAAAAAAATTCTTCATCGATTAGTCACAAAATCTACTATTTTCTAAATATAAAATCCTATGGCGGTTGAGTATAAAAAAACTCCGGAACTAAGTCCCGGAGTCGTGGCCGTCTGCATATTAAGTCCTTGATAATAGAGTTTTGCTTATTGTTATGAGAAAATTTACAATTCTGTTTTTAGGACTTAATCTCTTTATCTCACAATGGAGAATCTTTTTACTTCAACTTCACTCACTTTATTTACCACTTTCACAAAATAATTTCCAGGTTGGTATTTGCTCAAATCAATAGTCAACGAATTTGAACTTGATTCAAAACTTTCAACACTTCTACCGAGGTTATCTGTTAGTTCAATACGGCATCCCTCAACATTATCTATAACTACACTAGTTGTTGCAGGATTAGGATAAACATTGATTTTTGACAAAATACTTTCGTTACCAACCTTTGTTTCGTTAAATAAGTTAATTCTTATCATAGGTACTCCTTCAAAGTTATTGATTGCATACCATTCATTTGCATTTGAACCACCTTGCATATACCACAATGTTCCCCATGAACTCGATGGCACTGTTTCATCACAACCAAGCCATAAATAACTATCCTCTGCGGTATAGTAGAATTCAAAGCCAATGAGTACTGGTGTTAGTGCATATTCTGGGTCAGTTATAACATAAGCAGGATCAGGGAATGTAAAGCTCACCCAAGTACCTAAATCAGATTCTTCGATTGTTCTGAGAGGAGCTGTTGAAATTGCAACATAATCGCCTGCTCCTTGGTCGTATTGATAAACATTGCAAAGGAGGGAGTTACCTGGATCGGTATCAGGATGAATAAATGCACTTACAGATGTAATATGAGAGTCAGCAAAGAAAGGATATCTCACTGTAAGAATATCACCATCAGTGCCACCGCCTACCCAGAATTGAGGACCAATATAACCATCCACATTGTTATCATCTCTGGCAAAAACGCTATTATCAATTTCAAATGTCAGAGTTTTTGTTAAAATCTCTTTATCTCCTGAAATTTTTACCGATTTGCCATCAATAAATACAGTATATTCTACAGTATAAGTACCTAGAACAGGATTTTCAAGCAAAAATTCAGTTCCTTCATCGTAAGCAATATCAATAGTATCAATTCCCATCTCTCCTATTACCAAATCATTTGCACTATTCATATTATACACTTCTACGCCGTCTGGATCAGTAACGCGAACATTGCACTGAACAACTGCCGAGCCATAACCCTTATTTATTACCATAGCATTAAATGCTAGATATGCATATTCATTATCTTGCACTATTTCCATAGGTATTCTCTGATAGTGCGAACTATAATGAAAATCTGAACCATCTGCATGATAATCTAAAATTTCAAAGAAGTTAATTCGAGCATCGGTAATTTCAATATCAAATTCTGGCAATCCATAAACTCTTACCTTATCAATATAGAACCAACATGCATCAAATCCTAAATACTGGAAAGCGATTTGTACATTTTGTCCTTCATAAGCACTTAAATCAATAAATTCCTCTGTCCAAACACTATATTCAAATCCTGTACTATTTTCGTCCCACAGCTCGGTCCAATTTATACCATCAGTCGAAATTTTTACCATCATATCAGCATTTTCATTAGGATCTACCATCCAATAAGGATTTGAATGATACATAAAAGTTAGAAATGCATTCACTGGAACAGTAAATTCTGGACTTATCATCCATTCATCCTGGTTATGAGCTACACCATCGCCATTGTCGTATTGTACCGATGCGTATGTATCTCCCGTACCTTCTAAATGCCAATGTTGATTACCAACACTTTGGGTTCCATCAACAAATTCCCAACCTGCAGGAGGCCAAGTGCCAAAATCTTCATTTATCACATCAACTTTTGTTGGAAGCCAAGGGCTACACTCAGGTTTAAAAATCATGTCGCCAGCAATTTTACCATAATGATTCACAGGAATTTCTGTTCGCTGGGCGTATGTAACAATTGCTGCAATTGTTAATACTGTAATTGTAAATAGTCTTTTCATAAATCTCGTTTTTAAGTTTATTGGGCAAATGTAAATTGCTAAAAACCGCATTGCAAAACTATTCTACCAAGTACAAAAACTAATCGCTGTGTTATGAAAAATTTACTTTGTTAAGAACTGTTAATGTGCCAATGTATCAGTAATATCAACTATTGTAAGCTACTTGACGAAATCCTTAACTATTTTGAATTAACCAAAGCTGTGTTTGCAGATAATTTTAATCACTTCGCAGATTTATTATTAAAGATTTGTTAATTAAGATTTCATTAATACTTTGAAATACTATTATGCAGTAGTTTTACTAATACTAATTAATTATATAAATGCACAATCCAGTTTCGCTATTTCTAGAAAAGAAAACCAAAAGACTTAGAGTCTTAGAACACATTGGATTCTGGTTGTGTTACTTTCTTGGTTATGTATTTTATATTTCCTATTCTTATGATTCAAATATCTTTATATCAATTAGAGATCATGTATCATATCTCCTAATTGACATTAGTGTTTCCTATTTTATTATCTTTCTAACTGATAAATATCTCATAACAAAAAAATACTTTTCATTGATTATTCTTAGCACACTTACAATTGTTGCAGGTATAATTCTTTACAGAATTACATATTTTTATTTTATCAGTAGGATCATTTATCAAACAGTAGAGAATGATTTTTGGGACTATCGATTTCTAGAGTATGCATATGGATTATTTTTCCCTGTAGCAATTATAAATATCTTACATTTAATCCGAAAATGGGTCCAAACACAAAAAGAGATGTTCGAAATGGCCAAATCAAAAATAAATCAGGAGTTGAGTTTTCTAAAGATTCAATTAAACCAACATTTTCTATTTAACACACTCAACAACATTGATTCGCTGATATATTCCGATCCCGAAACAGCCTCGCAGACAATTGTAAATCTCTCTAACCTCCTTCGCTATTCAATTTATGAAACCGATGTTAAAAGGGTTCCTGCAAAAAAGGAAATCGACTACATAATTACTTTTATCGAATTATATGAACTCCGACTTGCTGAAAATGACAAAATAGAATTAAAGATTTCGGGGGAGTATGAAAACCTTCTGATAATGCCAAGGCTATTTATCCCTTTTGTTGAAAATGCTTTGATTTATGGTAAAAAAGATGATGACTCCAAAATATATATCTCAATTACTTTTTGTGAGAACAAAGTGATGCTAAATACAATGAATCAAATAAAGAATATGGAGTACCACAAACAAGGTGGTGTTGGAATAAAGAATGTTAAGAGAACACTCGATATAGCATACAATAACCGGTATAAACTTGAAATAAATAACAAAGACAACTGGTACACAGTTAAACTACTAATAGATCTTGATGATGAAAGAAACAATGAATTGCATTATTGTGGATGATGAGCCATTGGCAATTGAAAAACTCGAACGACTGCTCAAGAAAGTATCTTTTCTTAAAGTTGATAAAACATTTACTAGCTCAGTGGCAGCTTTAAAGTACCTTCAAACAGAAGAAACCGATATAGCATTTATGGATATAATGATGGAAGATATTCATGGACTTACTGCTATTGAGATGATGAAGATAAGGCCAACAATAGTTCTAACAACAGCCTTTGACAACTACGCTCTCAAAGCTTATGAAATGGATGTTTGTGATTATTTATTGAAACCATTTGACTTTAACCGTTTATACAAGGCTTGTCTTAAGGCCCATGAATGCTATTTAAATAAACAATCTCTAGCAAATAACAACAGTAAGGAAATAGAATCTCGCGACTTTATGTTCATTAAAACGGCATACAAACATCAGAAAATATGTTTCAATGAGATTCTTTACATTCAAGGTATGCGAGATTATCTAAGAATATTCACAACAACAGGAAATCTAATGGTATTGCAAAGTTTCCAGGAACTAGAAGCCTCACTACCAAAAGACATGTTTTATAGGGTACACAAATCATTTCTGATAAGCATTGACAAAATTGAATCTATTGAAAAGAAAAGAATTAAAATCCGTAATGAAATAATCCCAATAAGCACTAGTTACTTCGACGATTTTATGATTTACCTAAAAACGAGACAAATAATTTAACCTGATTATTCCTAAAATATTAACAAAAATCATTTCTATGATAATTGTTTATTGTTATTTTTGGTAAAAATTTAACTACACTTATACATAACTTCTATGAAAGCATTAGTAAAACTTAAACCCGAACGCGGATTATGGATGCAGGATGTTCCAATGCCAACAATCGGTCCTGATGACGTATTAATAAAAATAAGAAAAACAGCAATTTGCGGTACCGACCTTCATATTTACAGATGGGACGAATGGTCTCAAAAAGTAATTAAAACTCCAATGACAATAGGTCACGAATATGTTGGAGAAATTGCTGAAGCTGGTGCTAATGTAAAAGATAGATTCACCATTGGCGAACGAGTAACTGGCGAAGGTCATATAGCTTGCGGAACTTGTCGTAACTGCCGTAGAGGCTGGGCACATATCTGCGAAAACACTTATGGAGTTGGAGTACATCGTGACGGTTGTTTTGCAGAATATCTGTCATTACCTGCAACAAATGTTGTTAAAATAAATGATAAAGTTGAAGACGAGCTATGCGCAATCATGGATCCTTATGGAAACGCTACTCATACTACTCTATCGTATAATCTTTTGGGCGAAGATGTAATTATCACTGGTGCAGGTGGACCGATTGGAGCGATGTGCGTGGCTATAGCTAAATTTGCTGGAGCACGTAATGTGTTTGCAGTAGAACCTAATGAATACAGACTAGAGCTTGCAAAAACCATGGGTGCAGACGTTTGTATTAATCCATTAAAAGAAGATTTAAAAACAGTTCTTAAAAATCATAATCTTCAAGGATTTGATATTGGCTTGGAGTGTTCGGGAAACGGTGTTGCTTTTAACCAAATGGTATCATCTATGTACAATGGCGGAAGTATAGCTCTGCTAGGAATATTACCTTCTACTTCACCTGTAAACTGGAACGAGATTATATTTAAAGGCCTAAAATTAAAAGGAATCTATGGTCGCGAGATGTACGAAACCTGGTATAAGATGGAAGCAATGTTGCTTGCAGGTCTTGATATTAAACCGATAATTACACACCGATTTAAAGTCGATGAGTTTATCAAAGGTTTTGAAGCTATGGATAGTGGCAACTGTGGAAAGGTTATCTTGGATTGGCAATAATAATTCAAATAAAAAAATAAACAAAAAATGCGGACAAAATTGTCCGCATTTTTTGTTTTATCTCTATATGCTTATTTCTTACGATAAGCTTCTGGCACCTCAATTGGTTTAACTTGCATTGGAGGAATACCCTGATCAATAACTTTTACAACAACTCTTCTGTTGAGCTTTCTAACTTGATCATCAGTTACTGGAATTGTAATATTATCTTTCTCACCATAGAAGTCAACAACAATCTGCGACATCTTCACCCCTTTGGCAGTAAGGAAATTCCTAACTACAAGTACACGATTCTTTGATAATTCAATATTGTATTGGTCATCACCATAATGGTCGGTGTGTCCCGCAATACTAATCTTTGCTGTTGGGTTTTTAACGAGCCAAGCAGCTAAAGTTTCTAAATTCTTAGTATATTCAGATTTAATATCATATTTGTCAAAATCGAAGAAAACATTCTCAATTCTAACATATTCGTCCTCTATCACAACAACATCTGTTTGTTGAGGTACTGTATCATTTGAGGCGATAACATCAACAGTAGGAATTCTCATATTTGCTCCAGTAATATCCCAACTTTCGTTCTGAGGAACATTAACTGTTATTGTCATTAGATCTTTATTATTAGTATAAGCTACAATATCGTACGAACCTGTTTTAACACCCTCGAATTTATAATTTCCATCTTTATCTAAAGGAAGATTGGCAAGTTCTTCTCCTGTAGATTTATCAATAAGTTTGACTCTAGTTTGCAAAAGAAGTTCATTATTTTTTGGATCAAGTTCTACAATCCCCGAAATAGATGCAAGCATTGGTGCTTGTTCGTCCAACAAACTGATACAGTCACAATCACCAACACCAATTCTTCTTTTATTATCATTAACTGGACAGAATGCAAATATTGGAGTATTTTCTATAATATAGCCCATATCGTTACCAGCAGTGCTGAAAGGATATCCTAAATTTTCAGGTTTTGCCCATGATTTAGAAGCTTCATCATAATTTGAATAAAAGACATCAAAGCCACCCAAGTTAACATGACCTTCGGAACTAAAATAAAGGGCATTACCATTTCTAATAATGTAAGGCATTTCTTCGTGGAATGGAGTATTAATAGGTGTACCTATATTTATTGGTTTTTGCCATTCGCCTTCTTCATCACGATCGCTATACCAAATATCTAATCCACCTTCTCCACCTTTTCGCAAACTTGTAAAATAAATGCGCTTCCCATCTGCAGTAATAGATGCGTGCGATTCCCATTTCCTAGTATTTAATGCTTTTACTTTTTTAGCAGGTTGATATTTTCCATCTAAGTATTTACTCATATAAATATCACCATTGTCGTATCTATCAACTACAAGATACAATTCAGAACCATCAGCAGTAGCAGTAACAGGAATATAAGGAAATCCTATTTGCAAATCTTTTGAAATTGCTTCTGGAGTATGAAAGGTTCCACTTGGATCCTTGATTGCCATATAAACACCATCAAGAGGATTATCATTATAATCTTTATCCCAGTTTACATCAGGAGGAAAAACATTAAATTTACCATTTGTGAAAATCAAACGATTAGCATCAAAACTTAAAATAGGACATCTTACGCTTGGATCTTTTAAATCTTTTACTATTATTTCATTAATATTCATTCGCTCAGTGTTGAAAACTTCTTTTGCATCTTTGCACGATTGAATTTCACGTTCAATAAAATTCCCACTTACACTTTTGCGATCCCTTTTAGTTAACATGCCTTCATAAGTCTTAAAAGCATCTATCGCCTTATCATATTCTTTATTTAAACGATAAGCAACTCCAAGATAATACCACGAAGAAACAGGAGCTTTTTTCTCCTTCAATTTATTTTTATAGTTCTTATTAACATTCTCACAAGCAAGTTTAAGAAAGTCTATTGCTGCTTCTACATCTTGACTTGCCTCACCGCCAACATAACAATAGCCAATCTTATAAGCAAGATTGAAGTTTTGCTTGTCTGCTGCAAACATATCAAGATAAATATCCCGGGCTTTGTCGAAGTCTTCTTTTGCTAAGAATTCTTCAGCCGATTTCCAATTCGATTTTTCTGTTTTTCCGTTGCCATCAGCTATTGCCTGTGTTGATATTAAAAGCATTGTGCTGATTACAAACACGAAATTATGTAAAGACATTTTCATTATTCTATATTTTTGTGTACATTTTGCATTATAATTCTTCCAAAATACAAAATTAACCTTTTATATCGAATTCCAACCATATAAATCTAGTATTTTGTGAGTATTTTTCAACTAATTATTAACCATTATTTCTTAGTAACTAAAAATTACTAAGAGTTAAACAAATAATACAAAGTTATGGTTGCATCAATGAATTAAAAAGAATCTCTACAATCGAACGGAATTATTAGCACTGTTTTAGCACCATATCACTTAGCAATTAACAACAAAAACAAACCGCTTGCCCCAAAAATTATAAGTATTTTATGTTTTATAACTTTTTACTTGATTAAAGTTTTAGAATTCTTAATTTTTTAATTATTTTCGTGGTCTTAAAAAACAAATTAATTAAAGAAAACAGATATGCAAAAGTTACTTTTACTGGGAGACGAAGCCATCGCACAAGGCGCCATTGACGGCGGAATTTCAGGCTTTTATGCTTATCCGGGCACTCCTTCCACCGAGATTATGGAATTTGTACAACACTCGAAAGAAGCCAAAGAAAAAGGCATTCAATCAGTTTGGTCTGCAAACGAAAAAACCGCAATGGAATCAGCTATCGGAATGTCGTATGCAGGAAAAAGAGCTATGGCTCAAATGAAGCATGTTGGTCTTAATGTTGCCGCAGACGCATTTGTTAATGCTTCTATCACTGGAGTAAACGGAGGACTAATTGTTGTTGCAGCAGACGATCCTTCCATGCACTCATCACAAAACGAACAAGACTCCAGGTTTTATGGCGACTTCGCTTTAATTCCAATCCTAGAGCCTTCGAATCAACAAGAAGCTTACGAAATGGCATATACAGGTTTCGACATATCCGAAAAATACAACGTGCCAGTAATGCTCAGACTAACCACTCGTTTAGCTCACTCTAGAGCAGGTGTTGAAACAAGCGATAAAAGAAATCAACTAGCTGGTTCTTTACCAAAAGATCCTCGTCAGTTTGTTTTGTTACCTTCAATTGCTCGCAGAAACTACAAGAGATTGCTTGAAATGCAAACTGCAATCAAAGAGGCTTCAAACGAATCTAAGTACAACAAATATATTGACGGAACTGATAAAAAAATGGGTATTGTTGCCTGTGGTATTTCGTTCAATTACTTAATGGAAAATTATGGTGGAAACTGTCCTCATCCTGTTGTTAAAATATCTCAATATCCAATTCCTGAGAAACATTTAGTAAAATTAAGAAACGAATGCGATAGCATCTTGGTACTTGAAGATGGATATCCATTGGTGGAAAAAGAATTACGTGGATTTTTCAATGAAGGAATCACAATTAATGGTCGCTTAAATGGTACTTTACCACGTGATGGAGAATTAAATCCTAGCATCGTAGCTAAAGCCTTAGGATTA
>CAZOHR010000135.1:0-9355 GCA_964579045.1 uncultured Bacteroidales bacterium
AAACAAAAGTCATTTCGAACGTAGTGAGAAATCCAAACCTATGCTCGTGCAGCGTATGTTTGGCTTTGCCGTTTATTCAAATTTTTCCTATCTTCGCAAAAAGATTAGCATGAAAACAGTATTTTCGGCAGTAGTTTTGGCGGCAGGGAGCTCGGGACGGATGGGCGTTCCTAAGATGGGGCTGCGCTTTGACGAAAATTACAGCTTTGTCGAAAATATCTGCACAAAGTTTAATAGTTTTGGCTGCGAAAAAATCATTGTTGTTGTAAGCGAAGCAGGAGAGGAGTACCTGAAGGATAAGAAATTTTCTTTATCCCAAAACACTCAAATTGTAGTAAATCCTAATCCTGAATATGGAAGGTTTTCTTCTTTGAAAACAGGTTTGCAATTTTGCAGCGATTCGAAAGCAGTGTTTATCACAAATGTTGACAATCCTTTTGTGGATACTGAAACTTTAAATTACTTGGCTTCACACAGCACCGATAATGGCTACATCTGTCCAATATATAAAGGTAGAGGAGGACATCCAGTTTTGTTGTCAAACAAAGTTGTTGAAGCTATAATTAAAGAGGAGGGAAGCGATTTTATTTTAAAGGACTTTTTGCAGAAATATCATAGAATTGAAGTTGAAGTAGACGATGAAAAGATTACTACAAATATTAATACTCCCGAGGAATTTCGGAAGTATTTTGGAGAAATAGGTTTTTTTTAGAGCTTAATATTATGCCAACAATTTACAGTCCTCGTTGTCTAACAGCTTCATAAACTGCCAATGCTGCTGAAACAGAAACATTTAGAGATTCGGTTTTCCCAAACATTGGAATTTTTGCTTTTTTCGACGAGCGTTTTAGGATTGAGCTTGAGATTCCAGTGTCTTCTGCGCCCAATACAATTGCTGTGGGCTCGGTAAAGTCAACCTCATATAAAGATCTTTCAGCCTTTTCGGTGATGGCGACAACTACAATTCCCAATTGATCTAAAAGCATAATGCTGTCGACCAGATTTGCTTCGCGGCAAACAGGAATATTGTACAGTGCACCTGCTGAGGTTTTTATTGCGTCTTCGGTTATGCGTACTGAGTTGGACGAAGGAATAACGATTGCATCAACACCTGCACATTCACAAGTACGAGCTATTGCTCCAAAATTTCGCACATCTGTAATACTGTCGAGCAATACAATTAAAGGAACTTTACCTGCTTCGAAGACTGCTGTAACCACTTCTTCGAGGTTCTGGTATGCTACTGGCGAAATGTATGCAATAACACCTTGGTGATTTTTGTCACAAACTTTATCCAGTTTCTCTTGTGGTACATATTGTATTTGCACACCCGATTTGCGCAAGGCTGTCATCAATTCGCTACTCAGCTCTCCCGATAGATTATTTTTAATCATAACCTTATCTATTTCCTGTCCGGCTTTGAGAGCTTCGAGAACAGGTCTTAATCCAAAAATGTAATTATCCATTATTAGTTATTTGTAATTGTAAAAATTCGTCCGTTTTTCCAGGTAGAAAGAGCCTGACCCCATACTGACTGATAGATTTCGTTTCGTCGTAAAGCAAAAGTGTCGCCAAATTGAGAGTTTTTCAATCTGTCGAAAACGAATAAGATTCCTGCAACATCGGGATTCTCTCCATAAAACCACTCTTCGCCAGCGGCACTCATATTGATTATTGACGGTGGTCCAAGTATCACATAAATTATTCCGCGATCGGTTTTCCACCCTTCTTTGTCGTCGCTAAAGAACTGATTTGCCAATTCGACACGAGTATAGAAAACCCGAATTTGCTCACGGGCAAAACCCTGATTATTTGACTTTGTGAGCCAGTAATTGTCGATTGCAAGTTTTAAATCCGTAGCAGCAGCTATTTCGTTATATTCCTTATTGCCAGTGAGTAATTTAAGCGGCTCCAGCATATCTTCAAGCACACTCACCTGTGGAAATGTCTTTCCGGCATTAATAAATCGCATTGTGAATTGTGTTTGAGCCGATGCCTGCATAATATAAATTCCTTCTGCTTTAAATCTTAAAGTATCTCCAATTTTGTAAGAAAATGTTGAATCAGGAACGGTAGTTTCTTTGCTGTAATCGGCTAAATAATAAGGTGGAACACAAGTGTATTCGTCAAATTTATAATATGCAAAACTAACACTTGCTGCGGTATGTTCTTTTGAGCTTAATCTGTAAACACCATCTTCATTCACATAATTCTGGTACATAATATCCCAAGATTCGCCTGTTAGTGACTCTGGGAGAAAAAAGTCTTGAGTAAAAATGCTACTGTTATTGATTTCTAAAATTACCCTTTTTCCAGAATTTATTTTTTGGCCATAGATGCTTACAATTACTTTGTATTCTCCTTTATCAGGAACTCTGACATGAAAATATGACTCTAGTTCTATACCTGCATCCTTAAGGTTTATTGAGTTTGTAAATGCAGAGCTATCAACAATCTCAAAATTATCTGTATTGCGAAGAACATACTTAAATTGCAGTTTTGCAATAGAGGTGCTGGGGTCCATATAATTTCGTTTAAGCTCAGATACTGGGATTTTATAAAATACAAGAACAGAAGTATCATTGTTTTTATAAACTCTGAATTGAGGATGTAAATCAGATTCTCCAGGATTATAAAGAGATGAAAAATCGTATTTATATGAAGGTGCTGGCGCAACAGGTTGTTGCACAGTAACGCAGGACGAAACTAATATTCCTGAGCAGAGTATTATTAAAATATATAATTTATTCAATCTCAACGTCTTCATCTATTTTGAAAAATGTGTACATGTCTTTTTTAAATCTCTTCATGTAAGTGGAACTACCTAGTCCGTATTGATAAAACAAACCTCCCTCTTTAATTTCCCTCTGAGCTGGTTTTGTATTATAAACAATCTGATTGTAGTTTTCATCTGATGATATTGCAGAGAATGTACCAGCACTATATTTAAAATAATACCAAGAGTTTGCATTTGGCTCTAGTAACATTTCGAAAACATCACCACGACGAGATTTTTCGATTCTTATAAAACCGAAAACATACTTATTTATTTGCTCTTTGCCAGCATTTGCAATTCCGATTGGGCCATAGTGGACAAAAGAATTTAATGAAGGATGCCATGTAAACATTAAGTCAGTTAAAATAAGTTTTTCAGACAGTTCTTTTGGAAATTTATTGTAATTGCCAAGGCTCATATTTGAGAACCACTCATCGGCCTTTTCTGTTCCAAGGTATTCAACAAGTGATTTTTCGAAGACTTCATTTCTCATGTCTATTCCAACTAAACCTGCAGTTGCATTTATTCTTTCAGCCATTAGCTTATGAGCGTCCTGATTAAAATATGCATCTAAAATCATAGTAACATTAAAGTCTGTAGTATCTGTATCTGGATAATACAAGAAGTTTCCTATAATATTTGGTTTAAAAAGACCAAAATCGTTACTGAAATTGAACTTTCCTTCACCATAAACATTACAAATGTTTTTATGAATATGCATATAATTTCCAGGCAGGCTTGGTTCTGTGATTTTGTCTTTAGAGGAAATTATATATTTACCTTCAGCCTGATCATAGTATAAAAATCCGCTGGAGACAAACAGTTCATGGTCGTATTGATTTCGTTTTTTACCTAAAAATGCTGGATAAACTTTGTTAGCATTCGATAGTACTAGACCTGCAATGAGTCTGGAATTATTGATATTATATGGGGTTGTGTCGATTGGAATATATACTTCCTCTGGATCAATAAATGCTTTAAATTTAAGCCAATTTGCACCAGTAGTATCACAATCATCAATAGTTTTTGACGCTCCGTTAAATTCCAATTGTGGATTATTTGCATAAATATTAGCTTCACCTTGGAACAAGAAGTGTGGACTAATTTTGAAGTTATCAGGCTCCACAATTTTTCCTGAGCCATAAGTCTGTCCCGAAGCATCAACTGCAACTTTATTAAGATGTATTGTTTGAGGATTTTGAGTAACATCAATATAGTCATAATCTCCATAAGCTGTATAGCTTTTCTTGCCATAGATGCTTACAACTGCATTATAAATTGTGTGATATCTTGTTGTTGCATTCGCAATAATTTTAGCATTACTAATAGGTCTCATAACAGCATCAGGTTCGATGGTTACATTTCCATCATCGGTATAAATTGTAGCGTCGGCAACTCTAATAAATTTAACACCTTCTGCATATATTATATGTTCCTTATAATTGTATTTTGCTCTTGGTGCAACAAAACTTAAGGAGTCTTGTCTTGGATGCACCGAAGTGAACTTTGGTCCTTCAAGGAATAGATCTTCCCATTCATTTGGACTTATATTTGGATCCACAGTCTCGAGTTTTTCCAATACATCCATATCGGCACTGATAGCGAGTTCGTCCTGATCCATGTACCAAGTCATCTGGTTCATTTCACTAATATATTTATTCTTTGGGAATTTCCAGATTGTATTCTCGCCATTTGTTTTGAATACGCCTTTACGCTCGATAAAATCGATATGTGTATTAACATTATCAGATTCGAAATCAGTGTTAAGAATATTAATTGTATATAAATCGAAGTTTGCAGTGTCGGCATCAACAACATCTTTTTTGAATTTGAATTGATTTGATGAAACTTTAGCTTTATCAATATGCAAAATACCATCGCCCATCAATCCTTTTGTGGTGAGGCTAAGATTGCCATCAAGAATTCCCTGATTATCAAACATTTTGAAATCGGTAGTATCTTTCATTACCATAAATTCATCATCTTCAACATTCCAGCGTAAAGTGTTGTCTTTACCAGTAACCGAAGGGTATTCGACAGGAGTAGTTTGCTTTTTGATTTCGAAGTTTTCTGAATGTCCTTCCATATGATCGAGGAAGAAAATTAGATAATCGGCATTTACGTTTGAAGTTAGATAGTCAATCTTACCAGATCCTCTCAAACCTTTGTTACTTAGGTCAATTTCGTGCCAGTAGGTAGCTTTGCCAGAGTAAAGTGGTAATCCTAAAGGACCAGTTTGTGTATTAAATCCAAGTGAGAAGTCTGATTTACGTAAAACCAGTGTTTCTTTGATTGGTGGGAATATGTCGCCAGAATATAAAGTGCCTTTAAATTTCAAGTTTTCTCGAGCATATCCATTTATACTATCCATAACAAAAGGATCAACTTCAAAATAGAATTTATTGCGTTTGTATGCGCCTTTATAAACATCGGGTCGGTCGTAGTAAACATAAGTTTTTGTTTTTGACACAAACCTCGGGTATTCCGCAAAATCAGATTTGCCCGATTTATTCATTGGCTCATCTATGTAAAATTCTCCATTTATTTGCTCGAGTTTATTTCTTACAATTGCAGGTTTGTATTTTCCTTCCGAGTCCATTTCATCAGTTTCGGCAACCATTTTCATAGAATCGCACTGTGTTAATTCAATCATAAAACGGTTGTAATCGAATTTAAAATTACTTCCATAATAGTAAAACTGACCAGCTTGAATGGTTCCATTAAAGGTAAACTCACGATTCTTCTTCAGGATTATCTTTTGGTCAATAGGATAAACCTTTACGTTTTGAGAGTCGGAGAGATGTACAGAAGAAACTCCATTCATCTTCAAATCAAAATTTAATAGACTTAATTCTGCATTTGGATCATCTCCTTCGGTCATGCTATAGAACTGAATAACATCCGAGTCTTTGGTTTTACGATGGGCCTCGAGAAATCTCCATGCTTCAGGATAAACTTTAATCAGTTCTGTTTCTGTATCATAACTAAGAAACCCTTTGTATGCGAGGTTAAAAACCATTTGAACAACTTGTGCAGGACTGTATCCCATAAATTTTGACAAGTCGTTTAGATAAAATTCTGATGAACCAGCCCATTTACTAACACAATCGGTAACAACAACTAGAGGATGCTGTTGGTCTCGTTTCTGAATGTCGCGATAGCGATCGAGGCGATAGTAATCATTGGATTCAAACATAACCTCATTTGGAACCCCAGGAGTTTTTATCATCGAGAACTCAATCTTAAACTTGTCGATATACCAGCGCATCCAAGTAAAGTCCATGGTTATAGCATGATAAGAATTTGTAAAATGGACTTTCGACATGTCTTCTCTGGTTCTAATTAACTCCATAAAATTTTGATCATTATGGAATCTGAAAGTAAGATGAGGGTGATATATCGAGTCTTTTCCCATTTTTAACCTTATTGCACAATTATCAGATACAATCTTTTCATTGTCAATATAAAATGTTCTTGAGTAGGCATTAAAAATAATCGTATCACTTTTGACAATGGTTAGTTTTGCGGGTTCCTCTTTTGTGCCGGAACCTATAAAACTGCTGCCTGAGATACTAAATCCACCTTCGTAATCAATTCCAGGAACAATATTTCGTAATTCAAAATGTTGATTGTAAGATGTGAATTTTGGATAATCAGATTTTGATGGATTATCAAGGTTCCCAGCTTTGTCGATGAGTTTTCCTAACATTGGTTTCTTAAAGAACATTGAATTTGTAAAGACTACAGAATCTGCAGTGTAGGTAATATTACGCATGTCGATAGTGTAATTGCTAAGTTTAGCCTGAATGCTATCTAGACCATATCCAACTCTTTCCCAACTCACAAGACCACCATTACCAGTCCATGAATTCTTAACAGGATAATATTCTCCATCAGTTTTATAAATCTTTAAACTATCAACACCTTGATATCCAACTAGATTGATATTGTTAAAAATGATTTTAATACCGCGGTCATATTTCATAATGAAAGAGCTGTTTTCGGCTTTCCAATAGGTACGAGCTCCTTTAGAAATGATATTTTTCGACATTAGAGCATTCATATTTAATAAATAGTCTGAAATATCGCTGAGTTTAGGCCTTTTACCATCGTTTAGTAATTCTGTTAGCGCCCTTTCATAAATTTGATATTGTCCGCGATCAAACTTTCGACGATTAAAAAGCATGGCATTGTCGGCAATACAAACAAAATCGGGATAGCCTTTGCAACCTTTCGAAGCCATGAGATTGGCCAAATTAATAAATGCAACTTTCTCCTGAGAGGTAAGGCTGTCAGTTTCCCAAAAGTCGCTAAATTCCTTATCAATACTTTTGGAGCCTTCTCTAACTTCGCCAGTAAAGTTTAGCTCTTGACCGAATGACTTAATGAATTTTTCTGGTTCTTCGGGAAATATCTGCGAAAATGCCAAATGCCCCGACAATATGCAAAGTATTATTGATAAAATTTTTCTCATATTAATTCTTATTAAAGATGCATCCTGTCCAGTTATCTTTTTCGATGTGTTTTGCAAAAAGCAATCCATTATCTGAACAAACTTTTTCTATTTGTGGTAATTCATTAATTAAAAATCCGCTAAGAAAAAGAACAGACCCTTTATTCATGTAGCTCGACAGAACAGGAATGTCTTTTTTTAATACATTTAGATTTATATTCGCAAAGATAAAATCATATTTTGTTTCGGGTACCGATTTTATATCTCCACGAATAGCTGTGATATTTGCAATATTATTCTTTTCTGCGTTTTCTATAGTGTTTTCGTACGACCATTCGTCAATGTCAACCGCAATAACATCTGATGCTCCTAAAATTGATGCATAGATTGCGAGAATTCCTGTGCCGCAACCATAATCTAGAACTCTAGACTCGGATAAATCGTATTCCGACATTAACTTGCACATCATATAAGTAGTAGCATGATGTCCTGTGCCAAAAGACATTTTTGGTTCTATAATTATGGTATTTATTGTGTTAAAATCTTGATGGTGGAATGGTGCTTTTATCGTCAGGATATTTTCAATTACTGTAGGGTCAAAGTTCTTTTCCCATTCCTCATTCCAGTTTTGCTGAGGTATTACTTTTTTAGTGTAAGATAAACTATAAGCATCCATAAGCATTTTTGTACTAGCTTCATCAAATTCATCTTCGGTAATGTAAGCAAATAGTTTTTCTTTTTCTTCTGAAAAGCTTTCGTAACCCTGCTCTGCCATAAATGCAATCAAAATCTCGGATAATGCTGCTTTCTCTTCGGGTATGTAAATAACTACTTCGATATAGTTCATCTTACAAGGATTTAATAATTGTTTTAAAATCTTCTACTTTTAGCGATGCTCCTCCTACTAGTCCACCATCAATATCCTCGCATGCGAATAATTCTGCTGCGTTTACGGCATTCACGCTTCCACCATAAAGAATAGATATATTCTCTGAAATCTCAGTGCCATACATTTCTGCAATTGTGGTTCTGATAAATGAATGCATTTCTTGTGCCTGTGCAGGAGTGGCTGTTTGTCCGGTGCCAATTGCCCATACAGGTTCATAAGCAATTACGCTATTTGCAATGTTTGCTTTTTCAACTTTAACTAGAGAGTTAATTAGTTGAGACTGTACCACATTGAAATGATTGCCTTCTGTTCTCTCGTTTAAACTCTCGCCACAGCAGAAAATTGGAATCAGATTATTTTTATATGCTTGTTGAAGTTTTAATCCAATTATTTCATCGGAATCTCCAAAAAACTGTCGCCTTTCACTATGACCAATAATTACATATTTAGCGCCTAAGCTGCTTATCATTGCTGCAGAAATTTCGCCAGTATATGCACCACTGTCGAACTGTGAACAGTTTTGCGCAGAGACAGAAATGTTTTTTATTCCAATTGAATTAATAATACTTTCAATATGCGTAAATGGAACTCCGATAACTACTTTCTTATTTTCGGGCAAGCCAAATTCATCGATAAAAGTATTAAGGATTACTGCCAGATTAACACCTTCAGAAGGAAGAGTATTCATCTTCCAGTTTCCTGCTGCTATTTTTTTTCTCATTATGGTTTCTTAGAAATTTATATATTTATTCTTTACCAGCCAATTGTATAAAGTGTGGAAAAGCGACATGAAAAGTAATAACGACAAAATGTAAATTGCCACCAGATAATTGGTTTTGATGTTTTGATGCTCAGTTATTGAAGAAGCTGATAAATCGCGCTGAAGCTCACTCACATCTGGGATATTGCGACATGACCACATGTTAAGTACTAATCCCTTTTTAAGCAACAATAATCCGGGATTTGATCTGATAATTGTTTTTAGGGTTGTAGGATCTGTGTTGTAGAAGTCAAATTGTGGTTTATTGGCTTTAATGAAAGCTGCAATATCATTTGTATTAGATGCTGTAAGACAATAGAATTTGTAATCCTTTTCTTTGCAGAACTTTGCAATTGCATTGATTTTCTCAAGATATTTTACATTTGCTTTATTTACATCTGTCATAACTAGAAAAAAGAAATAATTTTCGTCGGCAAGTACAGTTGCTGCTATATCCTCACCATAGACGATAGTTTC
>CAZOHR010000136.1:0-9317 GCA_964579045.1 uncultured Bacteroidales bacterium
TTTACGTTGTTTTGTCATTATCGACCTAAAAATAGGTACCCTAAAACATCAAGATTTAGGCCAAATGCAAATGTATGTCAATTATTTTGATCGTTATATAAAACTAGAGGATGAAAATAAAACAATAGGTATCGTTCTTTGCCAAGACAAAAGCGAAACTTTGGTGGAAATAACTTTACCAGAGGGCAATGAGCAGATATTTGCTAGCAGGTATCAAACAGTATTGCCAAGCAAGGAAGAGTTGAAGAAATTGTTAGCACAACAAAATGTCTAATGGTGTAGAGAGCTTCCTGTTCGGCACAGAAACTGAAAATTTGATATTGCTTGCTCAAAAAAATTATCTGAATTCATACTCTCCGCTTACAAATTTGGTAGAACAATACAGGTAAATAATAAACTGAGGTTTGTTGATAAAACATGTAGTAAATTTTTAAAAAATTTTACGGCAAAATTTTTACAAAAACCACCGGTAAAACCGAAGCAACTTTTTTTTTTTTTAAAAAAAAATAAGAGGCAGTTTTAAAGTGGAATTTGGCTATGTTTCTGCAGCAATTAACAGCACACCCCTCGCGGCGGTGCCGCTTTTAGGTTATCTTATTGATTGCAAAAGTAAATCCGACTGGTTTTAAATTTTTTGAGAAATTTGCTGATGACACGGATTCGAGCTGTGGTCGAGCCTAATCTGACTCACGTGTTTTTGGTTCATTACGTTTCAACTCGCTAAAATGTGTGCTGGATTCAGCACGGACGAAGAAAATTGACATTTAATCCAGCTCGAATCCAGCTCGGAAAAATATATCCGTGCTGGATATGGCACGTGAATTTTGGATAGTCTTTTGACACCTTGTTTACTGCTCACCAAAACTTAATGTCTTTTGTCCAGATTTGACACATTGATCTGATAAATAATATTGACTACTAGATTCACCTTGCTACACTGCTTGCATTAATAAATTATTTATTCTTTACTAATAAGTCGTACAGCCTACGGATTCTTAGTGAATTATGTAGATTTAATGACGAAATATTGCGCCATAGTACCCAAAGAAGATAAAGAAAATAAACGCGTAGGTTCGGCGTTAGTAACCACGTCAGTAAAAATGGGGCGGGAGTGTCAGTTCGATAATCTACCAGCAGAATACGAACACAATGGAGAAGATTTTTGTATTTTGCATTTGCCTCTACAAACTAAAAAAAAATTAAATTTATCAATCGATTCCAATGAGGAATTTCTTACCCAACTTCGGTCAGGCAAAAGAATTTTTGACTTTGTTACATTAGAAAACATCAAAATTGAAAATATTAACGAAAAAGAATTGTGTTTATCGTTTGTAGGATCACAATTATGGAGCATTAGTATTAAAGATGTTAATGTTCCTGGCATTAATTTTGATTATGCAAAAATAAATGGCCACGTTAACTTTGAAAGCTGTATTTTTAAAGATAAATGGAACTTTGCCACAGTTTCTATAAAAAATTCCGAAGTTGATGCTAGGTTAAACTTCAATAATATACAGCTTGATTATCTTCGTATATCAGGTAATTCTTTTAAATCCAGCATTAACAATGAACTACGATTAGACCACTATAACCATGGTATTATCATAAAAAACACAACAATAGAAAATAGTTTTTCTTTTGAAAATAACGATTGTGAATCTGGTTTAGAGATAGCTTCGACTTCTATTAATCAGCTTTATTTAGATGGAACTACTTTTTACCAAAGTCCTATAATTACCCTAGATGATGCTAATAAAATAAAAAAACTATCTTTTCCTCTTGAAAAAGAATTTAATTTAAATAGATTGGATAACTGCTATAGAAAAAAGAGTGATGTGGTATGGGATGATCAGTATAAAAAATTCCGTGATCTTTATAACATTGCAAAAAAAAGAGATATGTACATTGAGCAAGGTTGCTTTTATAGCCTAATGCAGAGATGTAGAGAAAAAAGCGGTAGCACTCCTTTTGGCATACGCTTTGTTAGTTGGTTTTATAGATTTTTTTCTAATTATGGACAAAGCATATTTAAGCCGCTCTTATGCTTGTTAGTCCTATGGGCTATGGGAGTGGTTTTGTTTCTTTGGTGCGGTATAAGCCTTGAAAAGGCTCTCATGTTATCAATAAAGCAAATTGTAAAACCGTACAGTTTATTGTGTGAATATGGCTATACACAGCTTTGTCAATTTATTTCAATTTTTGAATCTACAGCAGCTATTGCTTTTATAGCTATGTTACTTCTTGCGTTACGCTGGAATTTCCGAAAATCTTAAAGAGGATATCTAATCAGTAAATAATTTTTGAATTAATCTTTTAAAATAGGAAATCTCAACCCAAATTCCGCATATTTCCCCTCCACCGAGTCGCAATATATATCACCGCCATAAGATTGCATAACCCATTTACAGAAAGCCAAACCAATTCCGGTGCCTCCTTGAGATGTCATTTGGCTTTCAAACAAGCCAAATATTTTAGGCAAAAATTCCTTTGGTATTCCCGTTGCAGTATCTCTGAATATCAACTTATTAAATTTCTTGCCTAGTTCAAGAGCGATAGTAATTTTCCCTTTATCGGCGTTTTTAATTGCTCGCAAAGAATTTTTGATGAGATTGTAAAGAATGTGATTGGTTAATACTGGGTTGCCAACATAATCGAAGTCTGTAGTTGTCGCTACCATTATCAACTCTTTCTCGCCCGCATCAGAGGGGTATTGTTCCAGAGCTTCTTTAATATTTTTAGCTATTGAGTAACGCCTAAAACCCTCTGTACTTGGTTTGCCGGCAATCATACTTTTTATTTGTAACTGCAGATTAGAAATCAAATAATCAGCCGCTTTTACTCTTTGCCTTATGTTTCTTAGTTTGCCCCCCGATAATTCTGCACAAATATTGCTTATATCTCTTAGTCTTCCTTCCGATAACTCCGCGCATATACTAATACCAGATAGATAATTTTTAAGTTCGTGAGCGATACTACTTGATAATGTTACTATGGTTTCCATTTCTTTGTTGCCAGACAAACGCCCAGCCATTAAACTGTGTTTAGCCATTTTAGCTCCGTAATTGAGTTAAGTGGTTAGCGTCGCTGGGGTACGGCTGTACTTCAGTGGCGCGCTGTTTTAAAGTTTAGATAATGTTTAAAAATCAAATTACATTTTTATTAATCCCGCTTAGTTATTTGGTAACTAACAAAATTAGCAAAACATCAAAACCTTAAATTTTGCTACCCCAGTTGTTACCCCAGATTGAAATGATGAGAAGGTGAATTGCATAACTCTTTGATTTTACTGATAGGCCGTGTCGGGATCGAACCGACGACCCGCTGATTAAGAGTCTCGTGTTATACCCATTTCCCCTGATTATCAATCTTTAATAAAGCTTTACGTGGCTTACAAACCCTTGTAATATAAGCTTTACAAAGCTACCTTAAAATTAATCAAACTTAATGCTTATGGTAGCACATAGGTAGCTCTGAATCAAGAGCTACCTTTTCTCTGTTTTTATTAAGATGAATTATAATTATGTGTTTTTATAATTTATATGCTATAATTTTTTATATGTCCTAAATTGGCGAATTAATTTATGAGAGTAAAATATCAAGAAAGCACAGAATACAAGACTATTAACCGCTTGAAAGCAATTCGCGGCAGCGTTGTACTACGCAAAGATTTTGACGGCATTGCCTCGTACCGCCAAATAAGTCGTACCTTAAAAGAATTAATGGCAGAAAAAAAGTTGGTAAAAATCGGCGCTGGAATTTACGCCAAGTCATATTCCTCAAAGTATACAAATATTCCACTAATCAAAAATGGCACCGACTCTGCACTCAGAGGAGCGTTAAAGCGTCTGAACGTTGTATATGAATCAGGTAGCGCTGAAAATGATTACAATGAAGGCAGATCAACCCAAATTCCAGTATACAATATTGTAAAACTCAAAAGTCGCTGCCGCCGACGTATTGGCTACGGAAACAGCGAGTTAATATTTGAGAAGAAAATCAATGCTAAATAAAAAAGATCTAAAAGAGTTAATAGCGGCAACACGTCAATACATTACTTTACGTGATGCTGTAATAGAAAAGGATTATTACGTTACTCAAGTTATTAGCGCTATTTCTGATGTGGAAAATGAACACTTTCGATTAGTATTTTGTGGCGGAACATGTCTAGCAAAAGCACATAAAATTGTTAAGCGCATGTCCGAGGATGTCGACTTCAAAATTCAAATCAAAAAAACAGATGTAATTTTTAGCAGAACACTCCTTTTAAAGGAGCTGAAAAAATTCAGATCGCACATCAAATTAAAACTAACACTTCTTGGATTGACTATAGGTGATCCAATTGTTCGTAACGAAGGACGATATTTGCGAATTGAGCTTTACTACCCCTCTGTTTTTCACACCAGCAAAGAACTAAGGCCGCACATTCTACTGGAGTTTACCCTATCCGACATTCGCCTTCCTGTTGAAATCTTACCAATTAAAACGCTAATTGAAGATACACTGGAAAATACGGTTATTTTTGTGCCATCATCAACTTCGTGCATATCACTAGATGAAACAGCAATTGAAAAATGGGTTGGTCTCACACGGCGCATTATAGCAATTGAGCGTACATATCATCATGATGATAAAACACTAATACGACATGCTTATGATCTAAATGCAATCAAACGTGCTGATAAAATTAGTGCAGCTTTTTTTACCTTAGCAAAAACAATTATCAGTAATGACACTAAACAATTCAAAAACCAACATCCAGAATACTCGATCAACCCAAGCAATGAAATCAAACAATCGCTAATATTACTGAAAAATAAACCACTCTGGAAAGAACGATATCAAGAATTTATCGAAACCATGGTATACGACAGTACTAACACACAAGAGTATGAAAGCGTAATAAATACCTTGGAGTGTATTAGCACAAGCATAATCGACTCCATATCAGCAATAGAAGAAGCCGAGGTTGAATTAAATCCAAACATTCCCAAAAAAAGGGGTTGATAATTGTGAATACCAAATTTAACTTTATAAAAAAATCACTTGAGGCCATACAAGCACCAGATGGAAAAATTATCGTATGCCATGACACTGCTAAACATGGGCTAAAATTATCAGTACGATCTTCTGGTGTTAAAACCTTCTTGCTTTATCGTAAAATTCAGGGCAGGCCTGAGCGTGTTACTATTGGTCGCTTTCCTGAAGTTACAATCGAGCAAGCACGCAATAAAGTGGATATTCTGAATGCAAAAATAGCTTCTGGTATTAATCCTAACGAAGAAAAACGCGGGATGCGCTCTGAAATGACACTAAAAGGTCTTTTTGATCGCTACTTAGAAAGATATGCAAAAGTACATAAAAAATCATGGCAAGAAGATGCTGACCAATTTCGACGCTATCTTAAAGATTGGGAAAATCGCAAACTATCTTCTATCCGTAAATCTCACATTCAAAAATTACATACTGATGTTGGTACTAACAAAGGACATTATGCAGCCAATAGATTATTGGCATTACTACATACCATGTTTAATCGGGCGATCGATTGGGGATGGGATAATGCTAATCCTGCACATGGTATTAAAAAGTTTAAAGAAAAGTCCCGTGATAGATTTATTCAGTCTGACGAACTTCCAAAATTTTTTGCCGCATTAAGCGAAGAAACCAGTATTATTGTACGTGATTATATTTTGCTTAGCTTACTAACTGGCGCCAGACGCTCAAATGTCCTTGCTATGCGCTGGGATGAAATTAATTTTGATAGGGCTACGTGGACAATTCCAATGACAAAAACCGGAGACAGCCATACTTTACCACTAGTACCAGCAGCAATTGATATATTAAAAACCCGCCAAGAAAACAATACTAACTGCAACCCGTGGGTTTTTCCTGGCGCCGGTGTTTCTGGCCATTTGGTAGAAACCAAAAAACCGTGGAAAAGAATTTTAAATAAGGCTGGTATAAAAAACCTAAGGATACATGATTTACGCCGTTCACTTGGCAGTTGGCAAGCCGCCACCGGAGCTAATTTGTCCGTCATAGGAAAGACCCTGGCACACAAGAATGTAAGCACCACCGCAATTTATGCGCGTTTAAATATTGATCCTATAAGAGAATCGATGAATAAAGCCACAGATGCAATTTTAAATGCTGCTGGGGTTGATGGCACAAAAACAAAATCCTAATAATAAACAGAGGCCAAGGCTCCATTTTAGTACAATTTTTAGGCGAGCAAACACGCGTTAGTAACAATTTTCTTTTTTATGGTTGATTTGAGCATAAAAATCAGTAATATGTTAATCATGGTTAAAGATTTGAGAAAACAGTATGACATCAAATAAAAGCAGCTTCTTTTTTATGGCAATTAGTTGTTTGTGTTGTTTCATACAAGGGTGTCAAAATATGCCACCGAGTAAAGCAACTGTCGCAAAAAGCAAAACTATCACTCAATTTGTAAAGAACCAGTATGCTAGTGATTTTAAAGTCTTCTTTGATAATATTCTTAAGGTTGTTAAAACACCTTCCTCTAGCTTAGATAATTATACGGAAAAAGTGTTACCTGACAACAAATCGGTTATTTGGCGTGCTTTTTTTACTACTATGAATTCCCGTTATTTGTATATGCCTAGAGATGACATAAAACATTATTGTATGGCACAACAAGGACGGTTAGCTCTTTCAACCCCATTCAAGGAAGCGTTTGACGGTCTTTATTACAATCCTACTGAAGTTTATTTTAAAACCTTAGCCTCTAATCTGCCAAAAGAAATAACCGTAAGTACTTTTATACCAGGAATGAGCGCTACCTATGAGGTAAATAAACATGAGGTGGCTGTGGCGAATGCAATAACAGCACATTTTAGCAATAACTCGGCATTGTCTCTAACTTATCAAGATGCAATAAAAGCTGGGGCATTCGGATGTTTTGATTGCGTTAGTAATAAGACATCAACATCAATGTGGCGAGTTATTATAAGGCCTATTGCATTTAAACCAGAAAATCAGCATAATAAATTTGAGACGAATATATTGTATTTATTAATCTCTCCCAATGACAATGCGCTGTAATACTAGGTCGAAATTTTTACATGTAAGCATCATTGCAATTTATGCGCGCTTAAATCTTGATCCTATAAGAGAGTCAATGAACAAAGCTACAGACGCGATGTTCACTGCTGGGTTGGTTAGTAAAGAAGCTCATATAGCAGAGGTCTGATACCGAAATTTGACGGCCTCGTCTCACTTACAATTCTTCTTGTGTCTTTTCTTTGTTTTCTTCATGATCCAACAACATATCCTTGTCTACTATCTCAAATTTGTTTGGATCAATTATCTGTACCTCAAAACTATCCCCAAAAAACATATCTTCATAAGTGTTACGCAACCCAATCTCAACCCTCTTTTTCTCTTCAGGAGTCAAAATACGTAAATCGTATAATCTGGTCGCAAATATGTTTTTATACTCACCACTAAATTCTCCTTCTATAGCCTGTAGCAACTTTTCGGGGCTATTCCACAATTCTTTTGCTCGAACTTCACCAAGTTTTTTCTGTAGAGTCATGTAGTTATTGTCAATACAAAAATCTTCTGCATCAGCTACATTTACAATTACAAATAATGCTATTAACAAAGTTAAAATAAACTTCTTCCTCATTTTCTCTCCTATAATTAAGCAAAATTAATATCGAAGGTGACATATAGATATGTCATGTGTCAAGAGCTACCTTTTTGCAGTATTGTGGGGCGTAGCAAGAGATGAATAATTGTGTTATTCAAAAAATTCTGCAGATAAATACAAAAAAACAACAGGGACATTAATCGGCAATTACTTGGAGTAATCGCTGCAACGAATTATAAATAAAAAATCATACTAAAAACGTACTAATAACATACTGGTATGATACTAGAATATTTTTAGTATGTTTTTGGTATGATTTTAAATGCTTGATATTTCTATCTTTTTTAACAAAAACATACTGTTTTTATTCTCGCCCCTGTTTTTCCCCTGTTGCAAAATTATTCACGTTAATAACTTTTAATAAGGTGAAATATGAATATACAAATCTTTAATCGTTTAACCGCTGCGCAAGTTGCAGAAACTCTTGGCGTTACAACTGGCACGCTTGCTGTTTGGCGCTGTACTAAGCGTTATCAATTACCATTTGTAAAAATAGGTCGAAAGATTTTTTATCGTAGCGAAGACGTAAATGCATTTGTTGAATCAAGAACTTTCTGCAGGATTTCCGCCGAAGATAATATCGCGGGAGAATAACAATGAATCCAGATAAAACAAAAGCCGCAGGTCTCGACCAGACGGCTTTCATAAAAACCACTTCTAAAGACAAAGATACAATAAAACAAGTTGCCGTAAAAAGCAATTTTGTTAGCAATTCAAACTTCTATTTTTCAGAAACCGAACCAGAAGAAATCTGGAAACAAAGCCAAGCAGCAAATGCAAATCATCCTTACCTTAAGACCAAGAAAGTAAAGCCATATAAAATCAGGCAAAGGGATAACGAATTAATTATCCCAATGTATGACTGCAACAATAAATTGCAAAACTTACAGCGTATTTTCCCTAATGGTAAAAAATTATTTTTGCCAGAGAAACCAACCAAAGGATGTTTTTATATTTTGGGAGTGACAGAACCAAAGGAAATTATTTACATAGCTGAAGGTTATGCCACCGCTGCTTCAATTCATGAAGCTACAGAACAATGCGTCGTAGTTGCATTTAGCGCTAACAATTTACCAGCGGTAGCTGAAGCTATCAAATGGGAATACCCTGATGCTGAAATTATTATTTGCGCGGATAACGATGTTTATAATGGTGACAAAAATATCGGTTTAGATAAAGGCACCGAAGCCGCGGTGATAATTGATGCAAAATTAGTTACTCCCAATTTTAAAGATTTATCCACCAAGCCTAAAGATTTTAATGACTTGGCAGCCCTAGAAGGTATTAGTGAAGTATGCACACAACTTGCTAATGCTAGAAAATTTGATGAAATCTCAAGCAGCACCAAAGAAAACCAAGATGAGGCTGTAAGTAGACTCTCAAAACTAAGCCTGCTGGAATACGGACGAGTGCGTAAAGAAGAAGCTGCAAAACTAAATGTAACTGTAAGTATTTTAGATACTACCGTTAAAGTAGTTAGGCAACTAAGCTCCTCAACTAAAGACAGCAAGAATGAATTAGAAGCTGGGATTAAACCTTGGAGCCATAGTGTAGAAGGTCAAGTGATCGTCAGTGAAATACAAGATCTTATCAAGAAACATGTAATACTATCTGAACACCAAACTACAATTTTAACTCT
>CAZOHR010000137.1:0-9300 GCA_964579045.1 uncultured Bacteroidales bacterium
AACCCTTACCTACCAAACTTCTCCCAAATTTTTTTGTCAATAGCATAAACAGCAACCTGCATTGCTCCTTCTTGTGTGTAGTTATACGATTTTACAAGATTGTTAATTAGTCTTGTAACATCGTTTTTAAGCTTCTCGGGATAGTTTTTAAATCCAGAATCGTTAAAGTCCATAATTGCACGTCGGAAATTATCATTCTCAACATAAGCTGATAGTGCATTTTCTTTGATACTACGGGTATATTTGTCGAGTAACTTTAAGAATTGCTTTGTGTCCTCAATTTTTACTCCTTTTAGCTTTATTTCACCTGCAAGAGTTTGAGTAATAAATTCTTTTTGCATATCTCTCCTAAACTCTAGACGTTTCTCTTCGCCAGCATCGATGCCAATTACTGTCGCTTCAAAGTTTTTGTATAAATCTTCAGATATTTCAATATTTTCGCCAGTGTAAAAGTTAACTACAGTTGTTCCAGGATCGTAGTTTAGTGCAAATAAGTAGTTTAGAATTTCCTTCTCAATTTGTTTTTTACTAAAATAATAGATGGATTCTTTTATTTGATGCAACACCTCGAAATCATAGAAATCTTCAATAGATTCGATAAATCCTGATGGTATTAATGATAGCAGATTTTGATCTTCAGCAAAGAAATTCTTAATGTCCATCATCGTAATTAAAGTGTTAGTCTCTTCAAACGATGAGATTAGCCTATTGAATAAATTTATAGAATTTCGTCCACTAATGCCATTTACACCTTCTGTGATCGAACCTTCGAGAACTGCCTTTCGCACATCTTTTGTAAAGCTCTTAACATCTTCTTCGCTCAACCAATCTGGCACTGTGCCTTTATAAAGCTGCATTTTCAAAAGCAAGAAGTTAGTGTCGTTATATTTTCTGTATTTCTCAGAATTGCCTAGCCAGTTTTTTATTACTGTCGAATCGGTTTTCATTCGAGTAGAGATAATAATCTTAGCAAAATTCTGGAGCACTCGTGGTAAGAACAGACTTTCGATTTGGTCGAATTTATTCTTGTAAACATTTACTTCTGCCTCATAATCAAGGATATACGGTATGTTAACATGCAAAATTCTATCCTGAAAAGACTTTACATTTTCATAATTCTTTTTGTCTTCTGGGTTTACAAGTCCAAGGAAAATAGACTTAATGCTTTCTTCGACATGCTCTACTTTATGAATTCCATCAGATATTATTCCATGTAAATCGGTTAAACGTTTAATATTATTCTCCTTAATGTCCATCAAAGCATATACACCATTGTTTGTATAAGCGAGATTTGAGAAAATGTAACGTATTTCTTCATTCTGAAAAGCTGTATTTATAAGCTTTTGAACAGTGGTGTCAGCAATTGGCTTCATAAATAACTCGTCGCCAGGATTAAATACCGAAATGCCTTTACCAAACTGTCTATTGTAGGTTACACGACGTGCGTAGATGGTTTTAAGCACAGCCATTGGATCGCCGTATTCGTCCATCAGAGTCTGAAAAACCGAGCTACAAATATGACATGCATTCTCTTTAAAAATCCATGAATACTCCTTAGAATTTAGAATTTTATCTCGAGTCTTTTTATCCTCAATAAGCTCCCCGATGAGCATTCGTCTGTATTTCTTTGGAATCTGCAAAATTGGATGATCGTTCGAAGGGCAATTTATTTCAATAAAATTACCATTTTCGGTACTGTTAATATCTTGATTAGTATTAGCATTTAGAATACCTACTAATTTTGATTTCTTCTTTAGTGTTGATAGATTTATTCGCCAATAGGTCTTATACATTACTCCTTCTGGCAGATTTGAATAAAGTTCAAGTTTGTGAAGAAGATTGTTTAAAAATGTAGATTTCCCGCTTCCTGGAGGGCCTTCAAATAAAATTATTTTATTGCTCTGCACCCCAGTATTAAACGATCTAACTAGATTCATAAAGCGATTGGCGAATAATCTGTCTGCAAAAAATGGATCATCGCATGCATCTACAAATAATTTTCTAAAATCATAATTTACAAATCCAACCGAATCATCAGTAATTTTATAATCATCACGACCTTCGGGCACATAATGATTAATCATTTCATGGAAGTACATAAATATATCTCTAAATACCAATTCAGGCTCTTTAGAGGCCATGAAAAGAAAATCATCAAAGTTAATCTTATCGTATAAGTCGTTGATTTTCAAATCTTCGGACAGTTTATTTAAAGTAATTTCTAGCTTTGCAGCTTTCTCATGCAAATCAGCATTTTGATTTTTATTTGATTTTTTACCGGCCATAATTCTAGAGTTTTGTTTTTGTAACTTTCTTGTCTTTTACCGCATAAAGAACCTTATCGTAGATAAATTCTGTTTTAAATTCATCAGATTTATCCTTATCAATTCTAATTTCTGTTGTTTCTAAAACTACTTGCGAGCCCCATAAAAACTCAAGTCCAATCATTGTGTCTGCAATATATGATTTATAGAGTTGTTTTCCTTCGAAATTATGGACCAGATACAAGTTATCATCTGTGGTTTTGTTGTAATCTACCTTTATCAACGGTGGATGATACATAGAATCTACAAGCATTTTTTTATAATCTTCAGCCTTTCTGCTTTTTACATAATACTGATATACTCCTCTTTCTTGATCGAGGCGTTTTCCAACAACAAATAAATTGTATCTTTCACAGAAGTCCTGATCGGTAAAGGTATTGACGAAATTAAAATCAGTAAAATTTTTGCGAATCTCAAAAATAGTGTTCATTCCCTTACCTGTATTCTTATCAAAAGACATTCTTTCGTCAATACCAGTAAGTTTCTGATAGTTGAAATCGAATTTTCCTTTATTTGCAATGTCTTCAATGTAATAGAATAATCGTAATCCAATTGCATAAGGATTCAGACCAACTCTGCTGATAGATGTAACTCCTGCATTGATTTTAGCATAATGAGTTTCAAAACCTTTAATTCGGTCATCGCTGATAAAGAGCTTATCGTGCCAGTACGAAGCCCAACCCTCATTTAATATTTTAGTTCGCATTTGTGGCCCAAAGTATAGAGCTGTCTCTCTTACAACTGCCAAAACTGACTTCATCCAATCGTTTTCTCTTCGGTTTAGAAAAGGTGAATTTTCGGTAATAAACTCTAATATGTCGGCTTCTGGTTTGTAGGAACCTTTGTAATTGCTGTAATTTGCATCAAATTCTGGATAAATTTGCTTGATATCAGCAAAGAAAATTGCATCTGCAGAATCTTTATCAGCAACTATCAGCAAGTTGTATTTTTCGATAAACTTAATTATCTCAACGTCATTTGCTGATACAATTTCCGGTAGAAAAACATTAATGAAGTACTCCAATTTGTCGCCAGGTTCTTGTTCTGGCAAGAGATTTAACTTAGGCAATGTGTTGAAATATCCGCAAATATTGTCAATACTACGAGCAAATTCGATAACATAATCAACCCACCTACCGTGCTGCAATCGAAAAGATTCTATCAATCTCTTGTCCGCCAGTGCTTTGCCGACAAAGTCATCATTCCAAGTATTTTGAAAAAGAACATTATTTCTGAAAAAATCGATATGAGCAATAACATGATAAAATATCATAATGTTAAGCCAGTCGGGATTATTATCGTTATAAAACGAAATCGGAGGACGAGTATTTATCACCGTTTCGTAAGGATTCGATGGATAAAGTTTGTAACGGCCACTTTCTTTGAGAACCTCAACATCATTAACCCAATAGTTATACAATGTTGGAATCATAACCTTTGGCGACAAGTTTATAAGATCGCGGTTAGTTACAATATACTCTAAAGTTTCGTCAGGCACGTCTAGGCCAAAACTGCGGGCGCGCTCTTTGCAGCCCTCCATTATCTTTTTAGTATTTTGATCAATCAGTTGCATAATGATAATTTTTTGCAAAAATTATAAGCTTCAATTTACAAATAACAAGTTCCAAAAAGAACAAAAAACAACCCCGCAGGGCTCACTTCGATTCAACTCAGTGCAACGCACGCAAGTAAATTACAAGTTCCACTGTATCCCGCGCGAGTTACTCGCGTGGTTGAATTTTTACCCACGCGAGTAACTCGCGCGGGATACAGTGTGTAAGTTCCAAACAACAACCGATCCGCCTGCTGGCGGAGAGCTCAACGAAGTTAAATAACAAACTCCAAATAAAAGACATTGCATTATCAATTGTTTTTTGTTGTTTTAGTTGCTTTCAACTCCGCTCAGTCAACGAATTCTCTGGTTACTGAGCGGAGTCGAAGGCACCGTAATATTTAACTAGTTAATTTCTTTATTCCTTCTATTAGTCTTTCTTCGCCAACACCAGTAGCTGCAAACCCATCGAGTCGAACCAAGTCGTGTCTTTCTTTGAGCAATCCCGATTCCTCGAAGTATTTCTCCACAGTTGTTTGCCTATCTTCGCTGCCCCATGAGTTTTTTGCTATTGTGATGCCCATCCTGCTTATGTGTGGAAGAAAACGTTTTACTGCTTCGATAGCTTTTTTGCCGTCTTCTTCCCAATCATCGCCATCGGTACCATGAAAAATATAAATGTTATTTTCACGATATAGCTGCTCATTTTCTATGATCTCCGCCACTTTCTCATAAGCGGGGTAAACATTTGTTCCACCCGCTACATTTGATTTGTAATATGTATAAAAATCGGGAACTTCTTTGGCCTCAGAATCGTGCAAAATAAACCTAACAGAAACCTGATTTTGATATTGATACATGAGCCAGCTATAAATAAACAAATGCTGTGTTACTATGGCTTCTGTTGGTTCTCCCATCATAGAACCAGAATAATCACGAACAAAGAAAATAACAGCCTGTGCTTCGAAGTCTTTCTCCTTGGACATAATTCTAAAAATCTGATCTTTTGGGTTCAACACCAGGTCTTCAGGAGAGAAATCTTCACCTGGGACAATTTTACCCAGCATGATATTCGTCTCAATTATTCTCTTGATAGTTGCTTTTTTATCAAGATATTGCCCAAAACCTCGGTTAATATCAGTTAAATCGTAGGTAAACTTGGTTGTTGATAGCTTTTTGCCCTTTGCATTTAGATTCGGTAATTCAAATTTCTTAGTTATTACTTTACCTAAATCAAAAGCATCTTCAATAAGATCGTGGTCGGAACCATCGCCTTGCCCAGCCCCTTGACCTTCGCCTTCGCCCTGTTGTGGTTCTGCTTCCTGCTCTCCAATAACTTCGCCCTCTTCGCCCTCACCACTTCCTCCAGTGTTTTCTTCGCCATCTTCGGTTATGCTATCGTCATGATAAAACTTTGGTTCAGTGGTCGAAGGAACAACAACAATCTTCTCTTTGCTGCCCTTTATCGGTTTTATAAACTTCCCCAACTTTATACGTCGTGGAAATCCATCCTCTTGCCTTTGTTTATCTTTAGCCAATAATTCGTCGATAGTAAATAACTCTACACTGTAATCTTCATGGTTCAATTTTAGAAAGATATCTTGATCGTTTTTATCATATAAACCATTGATTAACTGTTCGTTATTCTTTTTGACTTCAAGCTGTTGATGACTAAGATTCTTGGACATCTCCATCTCCCGTTTCGCATATTCCTGCTGTTCGGAGGACATCCCCTCAAAATCAATATTTTGTTTCTTCTTTTTCATCTCAATAATTTTTGTGAAACCTTTCAGAACCGGATTGTTTATTAGATCCGATTGTTATAAAGTAAAGTCAAAATACAGATTTTAGTTGCTGTCATCGTGTGTGCAGAAGTATTCAATTGTTTTCTGAGCACAAGTTTCACAATAGCCCAACTTTTTAATCATGGTATTAATCATTCGATTGTACAATTTCATATTTTCTTCGTTTGTACGATTCGAAAGTGCTCCTATCAAGCTTCCAGTTCCAGAGATGTCGGATTTTAACCTAACATCTGTAACTGCCTTTACCAGTTCATTGTTATCCATAAAATTATAAGATGGGTCATTATTCATTTTCTGACCATATATTTTGGCAATTGTGGTACGGAAGCTTTGTTTTTGCTCATTGTTTTTAAGACCTAGTCGCTCCTCGACGCTATTTACAAATGTTTCGTCAATTTTTAAAGGTACAAGTTTACCTGTTTGAGGATCGCGATATGTCCAAATTTTATCAGCACCAAGATTTTTTGCGTCTATCCCGATGATCATATTAACATAGTTGAGTACATCTTTTTCTATTGCATTTGGCTCATCCATATATGCGTTAAAGATGGTTGTCATCACGTTTTTACGGTATAATTCGCGTGCAATTTTAATATCGTTAAAGTATTTTATCCTATCATTTGGCTCATGCACATAATCGAGAATTACAGTTTCTATCGATTTAAATACATCTCCAGCGTACATACACTTGCCTTCTTGTGTTGAACTTTGCTCAAGTAATACCTGAATTGAACGTCCTAAGTTTCTGTGTCCCAATCCTTTTTGACCAAATCTTTTAGTTACATCTGGGTCGGTATTTAAATCGCTAATAACTTCTCCGAGAGTTTTAATGCTTTTCTCTCCAGCGATATCGCCAGCAGCTAATTTCATCATTTCAACTGGGCTTAGTTTATCGCTATTTGGCATACGGGAGAGAACAAAGGAAACCGAGATTGCATAATTTAGATTAGGATCAATATGAAGATTATCATTTGTGAAAGTGGTTTTATTATGGCTTCCCACCGCATAATGTGTAAGTTCTTGCTGTAATTTATAGTTAGTATTATGCGACATGTAAGTTAAACGACATCTGTCAATAATCGGTGCTTGTTCTTTTTCTTCGAGGAAGCGTGAAAACTCAGCATTGTTGCTGGTAGCGATTATGAGTGTGTCAAGAGGCCATTTGTAGCCTTCCATTTCAATTGTGCGATTCTGAATAACGCCAAGGTAAACCTGTACGAGGTCTTTCTTATTCTTAAAAATCTCATCGGCGAAGTGAATACCACCTCCAGCAACTCTAGCAAGAGCCCCACGGCGTAAATCAAAGCGATATGGATTGTCGGTATCCGAAATATGCAAGAGTCGCGTAATAGATTCTTCGCCAATTAAATCGGTTGCTGAAGAAGTAATTTTATCTTTAGCAGCATACTTGCCTGTTATAGTGCCACGACTTTCGCTTACTGGAACCGGTACAACTTCAATAAATTCTTTAATTTTTGCTAAATCATCGTTGCAATACTCCTTTATCTGACTCAAAATATAATAAGTGCATGAACCTAATGGACGGTATCTACTGTAAATATCCGAAATTTTAGCATCGGTAAATCCCATTTCTTTGAGATTTGCGATATTTAGTTCTTTTTCATCCCATAAATTCATGGCTAAAATCATAGGGTCTTCGTAAGTCTGAGATTCTATAGCCGTAATCTTGCCATAACCGCCTATTTTGTCAAGATTTTTAAATCGGAAGGTGTAGCGTCGATTTTCGGGTTTAGAGATAAAATTGCGGTATAAATCGCTTAGATGATCAACAAAGAATGTCTTTCCATTTCCAGGTTCGCCAATAAGGACAAAAGCCATTTCTTTGGAAGATCCATTTTCGGCAGCATCCTTAACGTAAGAAACGAAGCTATTGAGTTCGTCAAACATGCCTATAATATGCTTCTTCCCATCGCGGAATACTTTAAAATCGTATGTAGTGCGACCGTTAACATTTACTTTAATAATTCCGTTTTTATCACCCAGAATCATTCGGGATACCGACTGGAAAACATTTTCGAATCTACGTTGTCCGGTTAGTACACTTAAAATATGAGCATCCAGACTTTTAGGATCAAGTTGTTGATTAATGATTTTTTTTGCCATGGCCGTTATTTTTTAGATTTGGTTATCGTTTTAGTGGTAGTAAAATTAAATAAAATAATTAGTACTACTGCAAAAGAAAGGCATTATTTTATTAACAATGTGGATTTTTGCCTTTAAACACTTAAATATTCCGGATCAAGCAATATTCCCGAAAAAGATGATTATTATTAACCTTGCCAATAAATTTCGATCTACGTAAGAATAAAACAATTTTTGGAGTTTCAAAAAATGGAGAATGGAACTAAACCAAAGCCAACAACTTCCTTAACAAGCAGATCGTGCAGCTACCACAGAATCGATAAAAGCGAAAGTGGTTTCGTTAAAAAAATCGGGTTTGTCAACATTAACAACGTGGCCACATGATGGAACAACAACAAGTTTTGAGTACTTGTCGTGTTTCTTCATCAGTTGCTGAATGTTTGGTAAAAACATATAGTCTTCCTCGCCCATTATGTAAAGTGTTGGAATAGGTAATTCTACACTTCTAAATAATTTAAGGATAGGATTTATATCAGCAGTCATTTTATACCATTTTATAAACTCGGTTTTGTAAACATTCTTTGCTTCGCGCATAAAAAGGTTACGAGACTGCTTATGATTATTTTTTGGCATTATTATGAAAGCAAAGAAGTTGTACAGCAATAAGTATGGCACCATCGATTTAAAGATAAATCCTAGTTTCATGAGAATTTGTGATCTTAAATTAAATCTCATAATTGCGCCACCCATTATCATTGAAGACACTCTCTCAGGATATTCTTCAGCAATTTGTCTGATGATAATAGTTCCTAATGATATGCCTGCGAAATGAGATTTTTGAACTTTTTCAAAATCAAGAACCTCAAGAACATCATTGGCAATGACATTAAAAGTATATCTATTGCTCATTTCTTTGAGTGAATAGTCATTTGACTTTCCGTGTCCACGCAAATCAATAAGCAGAACATTGTATCTTTTAATAAATGATTTTATCTGCTTATACCAAATAGTAGAGCTTCCACCAGCGCCATGAACAAATGTCACCCACTCGGCAGATTCAGATTTGTAATATTTGGTGTACTTAATCAAAGTATAGATGCTTTTCTGCAAAAGTAAAATAAAAATCAATTCAGAATGAAAAAAAATAAAGAATGTTTTAAGAAGTGCCTAGAGTGCCTAAAGTACTTAATAGGAAATAGTTCATAATTTATTATGCAGTAGAAGAAAGAAAACCAATTTAGATATTACAAGCATCTACAAGTACTTTAGGCACTCCAAGTACTTTAGGCACTCTAGGCACTTCCTACTTTTCTTCTCTGTCTTCCATGGTTTTAGAGTTGTAAAGTTGTAATAAAATAAGTTTATATTTTTTACTCTACGCCCATTTTTTTATAATACAACAAAAAATTATTTACAATATTCTTCAATTTTATCACTGGCTTTGTCAAAGCCCAATTCTTCAGCCTTTTTATAATCTAAACATGCACCTTCTATATCTTCCAGTATTAGTTTGGCA
>CAZOHR010000138.1:0-7147 GCA_964579045.1 uncultured Bacteroidales bacterium
TATTGATGGCAATATTATTAAACAAAACATTATCGGTGGTTCTGAGGGTGAAATGATTTTTGATATAATTCCGACATATCAAGGTTACGTTTTAGCTGGGTTCACAAATAGCACAGATTTTTATGGTTCGGGAAATTCTGAAACTGGTTCCGACTTTTGGTTGTTAAACTTGAATGATAACCTTGATACAATTTGTACTCCATATAAAAATGGTGGAACCGACAGCGATGCAATTACAAGTATAGCTTATTCGAATGGAAAATTTGTGGTAACTGGCAGAACATCATCTACCGACTCCTTAATATATTACAATTATGGAGAAAGAGATGTTTGGGTAGCTGAATTTGCCGACGTTATTAGTAACAATTTTAGTGTTTCTGATAACGATAAATTGGCTATTTATCCTAATCCTAACAATGGGATTTTCAATATTGTAACATCTAAGGATGATCGCAAGATTGAAATATACAGTCATAATGGGCAGCTTGTTGCTACAGAAAATGTTTTGACAAATCCGCAAAAAATTGACATTTCGCAATTATCAAAAGGATTATTCATTGTTAAGGTGCAGGGAGTAAGCGAAGTAAAAACTTCAAAACTAATTGTTTATTAATGCTATCCCATTATTATTTTTAGCTTGAATTCTTTCAAAAATCAATCTGTTGCTATTCTTTATTAATTTTGGCTAGTATTTTAAGATTGCTTACTCATTATTTACTAATTATTATGTAATCTTCTATGGAATTGCTCGAATTTTCGCCTATGAAAATAATGGTGGAGGTTAGTCATTCAAGTTTCTCCTGAATTTTATAACTAAAGTTTCCGAATTGATGATCATCTTTACAAAATAATCAGTCAACAATTTGCATGCAGGATTTATATCGTTAAGATTCATACTCAAGATTCGTCCCATTCTTTATAAAATTGTTCCAAGAAACTCAACATGAAATCATGCCGTTCTTCTGCAAGAACCTTCCCCTTTTTAGTATTCATTCTATCTTTGAGAAGAAGTAATTTTTCGTAAAAGTGATTAATCGTAGGCGAATTACTGCTTCGGTATTGTTCAGGACTCATATCTAAAACTGGCGCTACTTCAGGGCTGTAGAATTCGCGTTTTTTATACCCGCCATAACTAAAAGCTCTCGCTATTCCTAATGCTCCTATGGCGTCTAAACGATCGGCATCCTGCACTATACTTAGTTCAATAGAACTGAAGTTCTGAATTGTATTACCTCCTTTAAACGAAATGTTGTTAATGATATTTATAATGTGCTCAGTTTCATCTTTTGGAATGCCAAGGCTATCTAGAAACAATAATGCTTTGCTGGCAGCAATCTTTTCATCACCATTATGGAATTTTGCATCAGCAATATCATGTAATAAGGCCGCCATTTCTACAATAAACCAGTCGCAAGTTTCTGTTTTTGCAATCTTTATAGCGGTGTTTCTTACTCTCACAGCATGCCACCAGTCATGTCCTGCTTCTGATTCAGACAGTTCTGCCTTAACAAAGTCTAAAGTCTTTTTTACTATTTCCTGTTTATAATCCATATGCTATTGTTGGTAAAACAAAGCTACAAAAATTAAAATTTATCTTAACTTCGCAGGGTAAATATTTTATAATGATTGATCCGGTAACCGTTGGACGAATAATTGATGCAGCACAGATAACTGATGTGATTCAAGATTTTATCTCACTTAAGAGGAGGGGAGCCAATTATCTTGGCCTATGTCCTTTTCATAATGAGAAAACTCCATCGTTTACTGTTAGTCCTGCGAAGGGAATTTTTAAATGCTTTGGATGTGGAAAGGGTGGTAATTCTGTTAACTTTATAATGGAACACGAACATCTTACCTATCCCGAGGCCTTGAAATATCTTGCAAAGAAGTACGGGATAGAAGTAGAGGAGAAGGAACTTACTGAAGAAGAGAAAAAGCTTGGCAACGAACGTGAAAGCTTAATGATTGTAAATGAGTATGCTGCAAAGTACTTTTCTAATTCATTATTAAACTCCGAAGAAGGAATCGCTATTGGTTTAAGCTACTTCCGAGAAAGGGGTTTTGATGAACAAACAATAACCGAGTTTAGACTTGGATATAGCCCCGAAGAAAGAAATGCTTTTACAAATAATGCTCTAAAGAATGGCTACAAGTCGGAGTTTCTCGAGAAAACCGGCCTAAGTATCTTTAAAGATGATTATACTGCTGACAGATTTGCTGGAAGAGTAATGTTCCCAATTTTTAGTTTGTCGGGGCAGGTAATAGGTTTTGGAGGAAGAATCCTTAAAACAGATAAAAAGCTAGCGAAATATCTAAATTCGCCGGAGTCGCCAGTATATAACAAATCAAAAGTTCTTTACGGTTTGTTTCAGTCGAAGCAGGAAATTATAAAACAACAGAAATGCTATCTCGTAGAGGGATATACAGATGTTATCTCGTTGTTTATGTCAGGAATAAAGAACGTTGTTGCATCTTCGGGAACTTCTCTTACTGAGGACCAGATTAGAATGATACATCGCTTTACTGACGATGTTACCATTCTATATGATGGAGATGCTGCAGGGATTAAGGCAAGTCTCAGAGGTATTGATATGATTCTTGAGCAAGGACTTAATGTTCGCATCGTACTTTTCCCTGATGGAGAAGACCCAGATTCATATTCGAGAAAACATGGAAGTGCTGGCACTATAGATTATTTAAGTAAAAACGAGCAAGATTTTATTTCATTCAAAACCAAACTACTTAACGAGGATGCCAAGAACGATCCAATTAAAAGATCTGCACTAATATCAGACATAGTAAAATCTATTTCAGTAATTGATGACAGTATCAAGCAATCTGTTTATATTCAGGAATGCAGCAAGATTCTTTCCATTGATGAGAATGTGCTTTATGCTGAGGTAGTAAAGATTAGACGAAGAAAGATTGAAGATGTTCAAAAGCAGCAGTTTAAAAGTGTGTTGCCCGTTAATTCAAAGACAATACCTGCTGTACCGGGATTTATCGACAGAATTTATTATGAAATTCAGGAGCACGAAATAATACGAATACTTTTACTTTATGGTAATGCTGTTGTTAATTTTGAGGATAGAGAGAAAAATGTAAAGTACGATATCAAAGTCGCTGATTATATTATTGACCAATTGAGAAACGATGAGCTCGAAATGAAAAATGTTCTTAATCAGAAGATATTTGTTCATGCCGAGAATTTAATTGCTTCGGGAAAAATAATCGAAACAGAATATTTTATTATGCATTCAGATCCCGAAATAAGTAGATTGTCTGCAGATTTATGCTCAACTAAACATCAGTTGAGTCCAATTTGGGAAAAAAGAGGAGCTCCATTGTTGAAGGAAGAAAATAAATTGCCAGAAATTCTTGAAGATTTGTTTATTAAGTACAAGCTTAATATTACTAAAGAGGGAAAGAAAAAGCTTGATGAAGAACTTAAGAATGCTAAAAAAGAGAATATTTCGGAAACAGTAAACGAAATAATAATGAAGATAACCAAAACAAATGAGATAATAAGACTTTTGTCTGCCATGCAAGGCAGGGTTATTCTTTAAAAAAAAAGTCTGGTTTCGACCAGACTTTTTTTGCTTTTATTTTTGGAAGAAACTCAACTTCCTAATAAATGGATTATATCCCAATGTCTTTAGATTGTCGAGAGCAACTTTCGCATCTTTATAAGAGTCAAATTCTCCAACATAATATCTGTACCATCCATCATCAGATACATGCATTTTAACACCAACTAAGTCAGCAAAGAAGTCAATAGGTTTTTGATTCTTTAATGCAAAAATCTGGACTGTATATTTTTTGTCATCAGAGACAGGCTCATAAGTTCCGTTATTATTGCCATCAGCAAGATTTCCGTTTTGACCAGTGATTGAGAGAGGTTTGATTGACAATAAGCTTTCGCTACCCTGAGAGACCACTTTAAACTCGGCGCGTCTGTTGTATTGTCTTCCACTAGGATTATCACTACCATCAGCAGTTGTGTTGGCTGCAATTGGATCATCTTCACCATATTTTACAGTTAAAATACTTTCTGGTTTACTTCCTTTGTTAACAAGATAATCCTTTACTGATTTTGAACGACGATACGACAATAAATAGTTGTACTCGTTAGAACCTAACCAGTCTGTATGTCCTCCAACTTCAATTTGAGCATTTGGATTGTCAATTAAATAATTCGCCAAAATATTGAGATTTGCAATATATTCAGGTCTGATGTCGAATCTGTCGAAATCGAATAAAATATTCTCAACAGTTACTGTTACACGATCTCCAGTTGCAGTATCGCCAACTGGTAAACCATTATCAGATAGAAGTTCTTTTCTTTGTCTCATATCAAGACCATAAACATCGTTATATCCTTGTGGATAAGAACCGTTAAGATAAATATCACCCTTATCAATTCCTTTTGATGATAAGTAATTAGTTATTGCATCAGAACGTTTTTTGTCTCTGATTGGATCAGCACCAATAACAGGAAGGTTGATGTTAACAATCATCTTGGCAGCGTTAGCTTCCCATTCTTTATCCTTTGCGATAACTTTATTTAAAATGGTAACAGCTTCGTCGTCTAGCTCCATATCACCTTCGTCGAAATAAACAAAATCATGCATTAGATATGCTTGCAAAAGAACAGGATCCAGTTCTATTGGTAAGAAGTTATTAGTAAATAGTTTAACATCATTTGTGGTAGGAGTGTGCTCAATAGAATGTATTAAGTGTCCTGCAGCCTCATAAGAAATTTCGTAATTATTATCAGGTAATAGAACTAGTAAATATCTTCCGTCTTTTTTATTTGGTCTGTATATACCTACATACTCTTCAGTCTTAACATCTCTTACAACAATGATAAGGTCTTCGGGAATATTATTATTGATATCGGAAACTATACCATCATACACAATAAGGTTATTGTCATAAATTCCTGCTTGAATAATTTCATATAGGTCAAGGTCTCCATAACCATCGTCTTTAACTGTTGCAATATATCCTCTTCTTCCGTCCATGTTCATTACATAGGATACGTCATCGTCGGGAGTATTAATAGGATATCCTAAGTTAACAGGTTCTGAGAAAGATCCATCTTTGCCCATAATTGTTGAGAAAACATCATATCCGCCCATGCTTGAGTGACCTTTAGAGCTGAAAAACATAGTAACTCCATCTGGATGAACATAAGGAGATTCTTCATCATAAGGACTGTTAACATTTGCAGGTAGTGCTTGAGGATTACTCCATTTATTGTCTGGTAATTTCCTCATTACATAAATGTCGGATCCACCTGCACCACCTTTTCTGTCGCTGGTGAAGAAAATTGAATTACCATCTGGAGTTATTGTAGCATGAGTCTCTCTGTATTTGGAGTTAACATCTTCGCGTAAGAACTTAGGTTCAGTCCAATTATAAACATCTTCTGTTTCGCTTACATAAATACTTCCAACGTTACTTTTTCCTGATCTAAAAAAGAACATTTGTTTACCATCAATAGACAGACCAATGCTTGCTTCATTATTTTCCAAAGTATTTACTGGTTCGCCAAGACGGGTAGGACTTTGCCATTTATAATTATTGCTTTTTGAAATGAAAATATCCTCATCTTGATTTTCATTTGATTGGTCGTCTCTTGGACGTTTTGATGTAAATATTAATACACTTTCGTTCAAATCAATAGTTGGTGAGTGATCTGCATAGGCTGAGTTAATTGTAGCACCCAAATTCTTTAACTGTGCATCAACGGGGTTGTTGTAGTAATATATGGCATTATTGGTAATAAATTCTTCTCGTTCAATCAAATCTAATAAGGCTTTGTCATTTGCGTCTGCAGGGTTTAGCTTTCTTCTCAAATCTGCAAATGCTTGTAGGCTGAGTTCGAATTCATAATTCATTCTATAAGCAATACCTAAATATAAGTATGATTCAAGTGGAGTGCTTGTCTCACGATGATTGTCGGGCTTATATTCCGGATTGGCGTATTCTACCGCTTTCTCAAGATACGCTTGAGCCTTAGTCTTATAAAGACGGGTATTTAGGTAACAGAAACCTATTTTATACCAAACATTTGGATTCTTAGGATCGATTTCTTCCAGCTTTAATAATAATTCTAGTGCAGAATCATAATTATTTTCATACATAAATGCTTCAGCATCGTAAAAATAATTAATGGCTGTTCGATCAGGTTTAATCTCTTGTGCCGCAACTAATTGAGCTACTAAAATACCAACAAATAATAAATAAAACTTCTTCATGCTACAGATTTTTGTTTTCACGCGTGTAAAGATATAAAATATTATTAACACTTTATCAACAATTTACATATTTTTTTAACGCCTGATAGTAAATTAGAATAATCGTACCCACATTCTTCAATCAACTGTTCCTGCGATCCATGTTCAATAAACCGGTCAGGAATTCCAAATCTCTTTAATTTTATATCAAATTCATTATCAGAAATGTACTCAAGTAATGCTGTTCCAAAACCACCTGCAATGCTGTTATCCTCAACCGAAATAATGTATTTATGATTTGAGCATATTTCATTCAACAGTTCTTTGTCAAGTGGTTTTACGAATATCATATCGTAAACCGAAATATTAATTCCTTCTTCAGCCAGAGTTGCGGCTACTTTAAGCGCAGTTACTCCGGGTGTGCCTACAGTAACAATTGCAACATCTTCGCCTTTTATTAAGCATCTTCCTTTACCAATTGGGATTTCTTCAAAAGTAATCTCAGATTTTGGGAGTGATGATTTTCCCCTAGGATATCTTATTACAATAGGAAATTTATTTTTGGCTAATTGAGAAGTGTACATTAGATTTCTTAAAACAAACTCGTCCATGGGTGCTGCAATTACAAGATCGGGAACACACCTAAGAAATGAAATATCAAATGCTCCATGATGAGTGGCGCCGTCATTTCCAACTAGACCTGCTCTGTCGAGACACATTATCACATGTAATTTTTGAAGGGCAACGTCGTGAATTATCTGGTCGTACGCTCTTTGAGTAAAAGAAGAATAGATATTGCAGAATGGAATCATTCCTTTTTTTGCAAGGCCTGCTGCAAATGTAACAGCATGTTGCTCTGCAATGCCAACATCAAAACATCTAGTAGGAAATTCTTTCTGCATTTT
>CAZOHR010000138.1:7247-9261 GCA_964579045.1 uncultured Bacteroidales bacterium
TCGTCGAATAATTTTGTTAACAAAACAACATCATGTCCATCTACAGGGCCAAAATATCTTATATTTAATGATTCGAACAGATTGCTGTTACGCATTATTATTGACTTAATAGCATTGTCTATTTTTTGGGTGAACCCTTGCACATTTGCTCCTAGACGATTAACTCTTCCTAAGAAATTCCATACATCGTCTTTAACTCTGTTATATGTTTTTGAAGTGGCAATGTCGGTGAGATATTCTTTCAAAGCACCAGTACTCTCATCAATAGCTATTTTATTATCATTAAGGATTATTAATACATTGCTTTTTGCAGCAGCCATATTATTTAAAGCCTCAAATGCCATTCCACCGGTAAGGGAACCATCACCAATAATTGCTATTGTATTGATTTTTTCTCCCTGTAAGCCTGCTGCGGTAGCAATTCCTAGTGCAGCCGAAATGCTTGTGGATGAGTGTCCTACTCCAAAACTGTCGTAATCGCTCTCTTTTGGATTTGGAAATCCACTTATACCTTTGTATGTTCTGTTTGTGTAAAAAGTATCTCGTCGCCCAGTCAAAATCTTGTGTCCATAAGCTTGGTGACCAACATCCCAGATAATCTGATCTTTTGGAGTATTGTAGGCATAATGTAATGCAACAGTTAGCTCAACAACTCCTAAGCTAGCTCCGAAGTGTCCCGGATTTTTTGATGCAGATTCAATTATAAAACATCTCAGTTCATCACATACCGAAGCCAAGTCGCGCAAATCTGTGTTTCTTAGATCGGCTGGACTATTTATCTTGCTCAGATGCGTGTATTTGCTTAGGTCAATCATATTCGAAAGCAAAAATACAATAATTTATGTTTGTTACAGATAAAAAAATTAACAGTGAAATGTAAATAAAAATTCTAATCTCATACCTAATAATAGAATTACTTAGTTATTTTTGTAGAATAATTAAAAAAATAGACCCATGAGAAAATCATTTTTGGTAAAAATTGCAACTATTATCCTTGTTTCTGGCATAGTATTCTCTTGCGTACCTGCACGACAGTTTGAAGAAGTAAAAGCTAAGAAGGAAAGTTGTGAAGCTGAACGCAACGAAATAAAAAAGCAAAATGAGACACTTACTACAGCTAACAACGAGCTTAAAGCATTGTTTGACAAACTTAAGATTGATAATAGTGCTTTAACTGTTGACACAACTATTAAAGGTAATGCCTATAGGACTTTAACAGGACAATATGATAAAATTAATGAATTGTACGCTACCCTGCTCGCTAATCAAGAAAAATTAAGACAAGGCGCAGATGCTGATGCACAGAAAGCTTTAGCATTATTGCAGCTTACACGTGAAGAACTTCAACGTAAAGAAGATGAGTTGAGAGCCTTAGAAGCAAGGTTAAACCAAGAAAGAGCGAATGTTGAGGCTATGAAGATTCAGAACGATCTTATGAAGAGTCAGAACGAACAGAAAGAAAAGGAACTTGCAGAAAAGACTGCTAAGGTGCAGGAACTTCAGGCAAGACTCGATGCCCAAGATTCTGTTATGAATGCGCTTCGCAAAAAGGTGTCTGATGCATTGGTCGGATTTGAAGGTAATGGACTTACTGTAACTATGAAAGACGGTAAAGTTTATGTTTCTCTCGACGAACAGTTATTGTTCAAATCTGGAAAATGGGATGTCGATCCTAAGGGAGTTCAGGCATTGCAGAAACTTGCAACTGTGCTCGAGAACAATCCTGATATTAATATCATGATTGAAGGACACACCGACGAACTCGCTTATGGTGGAAATGGTAATATTCAAGACAACTGGGATTTAAGTGTAAAACGCGCTACTTCGATTGTGAAAATTCTTCTAGGTAATTCTAAAATAGATCCTAAGCGTTTAACAGCTGGTGGAAGAAGCTCTTATTTACCAGTTGATCCAGCAAAAACTCCAGAGGCTAGAGCTAAAAATAGAAGAACAGAAATCATTCTTACTCCAAATCTTGACGCACTTTATCAATTGATGAATCAATAAACTCCTA
>CAZOHR010000139.1:0-9256 GCA_964579045.1 uncultured Bacteroidales bacterium
TTATTAATTTTATATATATTAACATTTGTCTTAATATTTATAGATGTATCTTATTTGCAAGTTCAACGCAAAATAATAATAAAAACATCACAATCAGAACTATGGAGTTACGCAAACTTAAACGACAATGGCGTAATCCATAAAGTAAAAGAAATCACAGATATTAATTCAGTAAAAATTAAATCAAAAAGTGTTAAAGTTAGTGTTGTAGCATTGAACAATAGAATATTTGATACGGTAATTAATTATCATTTTTGGCAAAAAAGAAAAAAAATCAACCTTGACAATGTCTGTTATTTTGAAAATGTGGATACAATGTCATTAGTTAAAAGATTTTTGTGTGATACAAGTAAATATTTGTACATATATTTTTATTCGATACGCCAAACTTGTACTGATGAAACAACAACTGAAACTATTGTATTATACCATAACAAAGGCAAAATTTATGGTAGTTTTGTGCAAAAGGATTATGCACGAATAAAGCAAAAGGAAATCAGAAATGACTTATTTACCCAGATTGATAGTTTGGAAATTAGTGGTTTTAATAATAATGTCGATTGTCTTGGTGGCTTTTTTGGTGAACATTGTGGAAAATATATTTTTCTTTTAGATAGTAAAGCTAAAGTTTTTACTAATAATTTAGATGAATATGAAGGATTTATTAAAATACGAGAGTTGTTTCGAGAATTAGAATAAAGACTTCTTCCGCATAATATGTGGATTCAAACAACCAACAGCTAACAGCACCTTAGCATAATAGCGGGGTTCAGAGCGAATTTATCCGCTTCGCGAATGAGGGCTAAAGCCGTTGGAAGTTTAGGAACTATTACTTAAATTTGTTGCAAGTTTAGCAGGGATAGTTTTTCAAAATCCCGCTACAATGCTAAACTGCAACCGTTAGAGCACAACTAACACAAAGACAATGATATATATAATTGATTTACATGAATGTTCAGAACCATGCAACCCTGATACTCTTTCGTATTTTGGTAGTACTATAATTGAGACCTCTTTAAGTTTAAATGTTTTAGAACAAATATTAGTATATGATGGAGATGTTATTACCCAAGCTGTTGCGTGGGATATAACTGAATTACAAAACATTGTTATAATTACCGTTCACGACTTTGGAACAAGAGCAAAGCTAATACTTCAATCCATAAAGAATAACGACCAGATTACTTTTATTGACCCAAACTCAGTAAAATTAGATATGTCAACTTACATAAACTACGAGTCTGAGATATTTATTTTAGAGAATATGGGAGAAAATAATGAGGAGGAAGAAGCACTTAAAAGTAAAAGCTTAGCATACTATTCGTTACAATCTAATTACAATTGGGGTGCCTCCCATTTTGTCACAAAAGTTATTGCTTCAATTACATCAAAAGCAGCAATTGAACTCACCAAACTACTAATCAATAAAGGAGCTAACTTTTATTATTACATACAAAACTCAAAAATTGAATTTGTTAGAAAATATATTCACGAGCAATTTAAAACTAACGATAAAAACCTCTTGCTAATTGATTACAATAAACAGCAAAATATAGAAAGTTTTACTCTTAGAGATATAAATAGTGAATATCATATCGAAATGAATGGTGGTAAAATAATTTCATCTTCAAAAAAAGACCTAAGAAACTATTTATAGCGTAATATATAGCTGTGTATAATCGAGTAGACCGCCCCATCAGATAAACTGACAGGGAGAGCCTCTCACACCACCGTACACTTCAGCTTTGTTCAGTGTAAACCAAGCGGGTCACGTATACAGCGATTCTCTAGGTTATAGGAATAGCGAAGGATTGTAGAAAGAGTTGGAAATATTCTGATAGTAACTAAAAGAGGAGATGTATCCCCTTTTGTTGAGACGTGTGTTTGAAATAAGAAGCATTCTTATCAAATTTAATTTGCAATAAAATCTATGAATCTGTGGCTGTTCATAAATTTTATCTAACTATAGTGAAATATTATTAGCATTTTCCTCCACTGGAACTTCATCTCTTAGCTTTCGCACTAAACTTATAATCATGAATAAAGTTACTATCGCCGCAAGCAAGTCAGCAACTGGAAAAGAGTACCAAATTCCATTTTCTCCCCAAATGGGTGGAAAGATTAAAACAAAAGGTATTAAGAACAATAATTGCCTCGATAAAGCGAGAAATAGTGATGCCCAAGCCTTGCCAAGTGATTGGTATAAGCCAGAACCAATAACTTGAAATCCGATTACTGGAAAAGCAAGAATGAAAATCTTCAAAGCTCTGCTGCCAATACTTATCAATTCCTTATCGGTAGTAAATATTCGCATAAGAAAAGGTGCGAAAAAGTAAAAACAAATCATTGAGATAATGCAGAAAACAGTTGCCCATAAACTTGCTAACTTTGTTACAGCGAGTACTCTGTGGTATTTTTTCGCACCATAATTATATCCCGCAATTGGCATAAAACCCTGATTTAATCCAAACAGAGGCATGAAAATAAACATTGCTAATCGGAAAACAATTCCAAATGCAGCTATAGCCGAAGAACCACCATATACCAGTAAAGTATTATTTAAAACAATCGTCATAACCGACGAAGCTATTTGCCTCCCAAATGATGACGCTCCAATAGCAAAGGTTTCAAGTGTAATTTTCTTATCGGGTATTGTAAATATATTTCTGATATTAATCTTTAAAATCGATTTAGGATTCATTGTATAATACCAAATTGCCAGCGACATTCCTACAAACTGACTTATTGAGGTAGCCAAAGCGGCTCCCATAAGTCCCCATCCAAAACCAAAGATAAAAATTGGGTCAAGAATTATATTCAAAACCGCACCAACTGCTTGGCTCATCATTGGGAATTTAGCATTTCCTTCTGCTCTAATCTGATTTACTAAAACATATAGAATATTTAGGCAAAAAGAGCCAGGTAGTGCCCAAACTGCATAATCGTAAGCATAAGGTAAAATCTCGTCATTAGCACCAAAAAGTTTTAATAGTGAGGTAAGATTTGTAAATGCAATTGAAAAAACGATCAAGTTGATTATTAGAATCAGTGTAACCAAATTATGCAGCGTTAGACTAGCTTTGGCCTTGTCCTTTGCTACTAAGGCTCGTGAAATTATCGATGTTCCACCAAGACCAATTGCATGACCAAAAGTGCTTATTGCCATTAACAATGGTAATGATACTGAAATACCCGCTATGCCAAGTGTACCAACAGAGTGTCCAATAAAAATTGTGTCGGCAATATTGTAGATAGACACAGCCAGCATCCCAAAAATAGATGGCAACGACAAACTCCATAGAAGTTTGCTAATTTTCTCCTCTCCCAACCTGTCTGATCTGTTCATCAGTTTTTTACTTTGTTTTATAAAGCTTCAATTGTGTAAAATCAAAGTCAGGATTAGGAATATCAATTTTCATTTCGGAAATCTTACCGTATTTATCAGCGATAAATGTTACGCTTCCTGATGGTAACGAAGGTGCTTGTTCAAATTTTATAGAATAAGTATCGTAATGCCAATGCTCTAGTTTTCCCTGATAAATTGAAGTGTGAGTCATTTTTAGGTAGAGACTTCCATCTTTTAGGCTAATTTCAACATCACCATAAATATCCGAAGTATATGTGCCGCAATAATCTTCTGGTTTAAATGATGGACTTGTATTAGCAACTCTCGAATTTTCCCAAGTTGCCTTTTCCTCGGCATTATAATCATCAACCCAAGCTTTTACCTTTAAATAATAGTCGCTCCAGTGAGAATCTAGTTTATCTTCTGTAATATAATCCAGCAAAGTTGCCATAACCGCTGAATATGTCATCGACAAATTATTTGTAAGAACTACAAAGCCACAATTAAGCTCTGGAATTAAAACAGTTTGTGAAATCATACCGTCGTAACCACCATTATGAGTTACAATTAGGTAGCCTTTATAATCATACATAGTCCAACCCAAACCGTATGCCTGCAAATGAGTTGATGGATTAATACTTTTTGTAAATGAACCTACTTCAATTATAGTTTGAGGTGTCCACATATCTTCTGCTACTTCTTCTGAAAATATTTTCTTCCCATTGTAGGTACCTCTATTCAACTGTAAAATCATCCATTGACTCATATCGTGAACATTGGAGTTAATACTTCCTGCTGGCGCGATATTATCCCAATTAATATAAGGAATTACAATATTCTTTTGATCTACGATGGTATGGCACGATGCTACATTATCTAGTTTGTTATTGATGGTAATGCTGGTATTTGTACGTGTCATTCCAAGTGGTTTCAAAATTCTTGCTGTTACAAAATCATCCCAAGTTGTATCTGTTACATATTCAACAATTTGCCCTGCAGTTAGAAACATAATATTTGAGTAGCCAAAATGTTCCCTGAATCCGTATGCCGGATCAAGATACTTTGCGTTTCGAATAATAGTTTCTCTTGAATGATCGGTAGCATACCAGATTAAATCCCCACTAAAAGTCTCGAGACCACTCCTGTGGCATAACAAATCGCGAATAGTCATATTTTCGGACACATACGGATCGTAAAGTTCAAACCAAGGAATATGTTTGCGCACTTTATCATCCCACGAAATTCTGCCTTCGTCAACAAGAATTGCTAGTGCTGCCGATGTAAATGCTTTTGTGTTTGAGGCAATAGCAAAATTTGTATTAGCATCGGTCTTTTTCTTTTTACCAACTTCAAGTACACCAAAACCGTTTTCGTAAACAATTTCATCGTCTTTAACAATCGCAACTGCAAATGCTGGGCAATCCCAAGCCTCGATTACAGCTTGAAGTTGAATGTCGAGTTGCTCTTTATTTATTGTTTTTACTTGCGCAGATAGGCTAATTGCAAAAGTTAAAAATACCGATAGAATTAAGAGGTTTTTCATTTTGTTAATGTTAGATGATTTGGAATATAAAAACAGATTAGTGTTTGAAAAGTTTTCCTGCTTATTATTTCCTTAATCAGATTATTTATATTGTTAAGAATATTACTTATTACTTATTACTTTAAACTCTGTTCTTCTGTTAAGTGCCCTTCCCTCTTCTGTTTCATTTGTAGCAATAGGCACAGAGAAATCGTAGCCTTTGAATGAAAGTCTAGCTTTATCAATTCCTTTAGAAATAAGATAATTGTAAACAGATTTCGCGCGATTTTCAGAAAGTGTTTTATTATATGCTTGTGTACCAACATTGTCGGTATGTCCGCCGATCTCAATTTTAAGTTTTGGATTAGTTGTCATATACTGCACAACTTTATTAAGTTCGGCGTATGATTCTGGCAATAAATCGTAACTATTAAAGTCGAAGAAGATATTTTTAAGAACGACAGTAATTCCATCTGTTAATGGTTGCAGCGGGATATTCATTTCTACTGGCACTTCAGGATTTTTAAGATCTGTAAGCGAGAAGTTTGCTGAGTAAAACAAATACCCTGATCTCTCCACATTAAATGCATAATCGCGATTAATAGGCAGACAAACCATATATTCGCCATTAATTTCATCAGAAAGTATGTCGACAACTTTCTCGCCAGTCTCAAGGTCAATCATTTCGCATTTTGCTTGCAATCTATCTTTGGTGACACTGTCGTAAATATATCCTTTTACATAAGTTACGGTAACAGGTTTAATTTCTTCAGGAATTACGAAATAATATATATCGAGGTCTTTTTTGTTGGCAGACGAAGCAAACATTGCTATTTCGCCTCTAGCGTTAACAATAAGACTTCTTTCCTCGCCCGAAGTATTTATTGGATAACCTACATTTATTGGTGTTGGGAATCTGCCATCATCCTTTTGTTTTGAAAAGAAAAGATCGAAATCGCCCATTCCTGGATGTCCATTCGATGCAAAGTATAAAGTTTTTCCGTCGGGATGAATGAATGGTGATAATTCTTCATACTTTGTGTTTATATCTTTACCCAGATTTTCCGCCTCAGATTGAGCATTTCCCTTATTATCAATTTCTATTCTCCAAAGGTCGGTTTTGCCGTATCCTCCAGGGCGACCAGAGGAAAAGTACAAATATCTGCCATCAGCAGATAATGATGGATTGCTATCCCACGAGCCAGAGTTTACAGATTTTAGATTTATTGGCGCTGACCATTTATTATCTTGTAGAAACATAATATACAAATCGCAGCTTCCCATTCCATCGGGACGATTACAAGCTGTGATAACACAGGTTTTACCGTCTGCCGAAATACATTGCGCTCCCTCGTTAAGTTTTGTATTAACACCACCAGGTAAAGACATTGACGGACCGTACTCAGAGCCATCGGATGCAAGAACTGAATAAAACAGATCTTCGTGCATACTTTCCTGTGCTCGCGAAGGATTATTTGGATTAATAGGAATTTCACGAGTAAAAACAAGAACCTGTTCATCTACCGACAAAGAAGGCCAATATTCATCAAATTGAGTATTTACGCCTGGCCCTAAATTTACTGGATTAAAAGCAACAGGGTTTTTGTAGGCATTATCAGCAAAATATATGAATTTCTTCAGTCGTTGAAAATCATAATTGCGATTCTTTATTGTGTCAACATTTTCGCAAAAATAGTCAATGTATTCCTTTGCAGTAGCATACTCTCCCATACGATAACTATTAGCGGCTAGTTTAAAACTTAGCGCGGGATCATAGTTTGGGTCTATTTCAAAGACTTTAGCATAAGCGGTATATGCTTCCTCTGATAGACCTAGAAAATCATTTATTTCTGCTTTGAGCAACCATGCCTCAAGAAAGCCAGGATCTTTGGCAATTGCTTTGTTAATTTCGGCAATTGCAGTTTTATTCTGACCGTTTTCCATGTAATACACAGCCTTATTAAAGTATTTTACCGCTGGCTTTGACGTGGTATAAGCAGATTTCTCCTGAGCATGACATGAAATTGAAAAGATGCCAAGTAAAGCGAAAAATATAATAATCTTATTCATACTATGGTATTTTTAAAAATTTGTGTGTTTGTACCGACACATTCCATTTTGGGTTATTTTTTACATAATCTACAACCATCTTGCCAGTTATTTCAAATCTGCTCCATTCAGGTTGCAGGAATAGAACGCAAGATTTGGTTATTTTATTTGCACAATCTTCTGCCCAATCAAAATCATTATCTTCGTAAATAATAACTTTTAGTTCATCAGCTATCTGAAAATACTCCAGCATTGGTGGTTTCTGCTTTTTGGGAGATAGACAAACCCAATCCCAGACACCACTAAAAGTATGAGCGCCACAAGTTTCAATCATCAGCACGAGTCCCGCTTGGCGAGCTTCTTTACAAAAATTATCAAAATTATAAATCAAAGGTTCGCCACCAGTAACTACAATTGTATCCGCAGGAGTTTGTTTTACTCTTGCAATAATTTCGGAGATAGTCACAAAATGGTGAATCTCAGGCTTCCATGTTTCTTTAGAATCGCACCAATGACATGCCAGATCGCACCCACCTATTCTAATAAAATATGCCGCTTTACCAGTATTAAATCCCTCGCCCTGCACCGAATAAAACTCCTCTAAAACGGGAATTTTATTATCCTCAATTTCATTAATGAATTTATTTGTCATTTTATTTTATAATATTATCCAGCAGTAGTTTAGCAGCATCATAGTTAATCATTATGTTCATCATCTTAAGCTTGATATAATCTTCGTGATAAAAGCGATAGCCTTTATTCCTACCATCAAAACCTCCACTCCCAGAATCTTTAATTAAATACCAATATACATCCCCAACTTTGTTATAACCCACAATATGAATGCAATGATCGTCGGTAGTAGAACCATTAGAGAGCCTTAATTGGCGAGAATCTTCATTTATATATTCTGAAGGAATGTCAAAACTTGGTATCACTCCGACTTCTACAATTTGGTCGTAACCGGGTTCAGAAACATCTCCGCAAATGCTCACAGAATATCCATTGGTTATTGAATAGTTAATTACTTTCATATAATCGTCGAGTGAAACATTGTAATAATCATCGCAATGCCACCAATTATCATTCTCAACTAACTCATGTTTTTCGCCATAATGATACTCTTTTGTTGACATAAAAGAATAGTATCTATCTGGATTAAGTTTCATAACATCATTCATAAAAGAACCAGAATGATATTCAATTCCTTTATGCTCAAATGTTTCGGGAGGTGTTCCGATATAGTAATCAAGAATCCTTTTAACACTGTCGATTACTTGTTGCTCTTCCCATAAATCATTTCTCATTATAAAATTGAGATAGTCTTCATATTGCTCGAACATATTGCTGTGATCATTGTAGTTTAGTCGTCTTTTTAATCCTGGAAAAGCAGAATACGGCATCATACCATGATTTTTCATAATTCTCAGTATTGCATTTGACTCACTGCCTTCGCCAAGTGAAACATCTCCTCTAGTTCGTACAAATAATTGAGCTCTTTCGATGTATTCCCAGTAAACTGTGTACATTTCAGAAAGCTTGGTTTTAGTCCCTGTTATTCTGTATGATTCCGATTCCATAAATGAAGTGGCAGAATATGCCCAACAAGTTCCGCTGTTACCTTGCGAAACTGGCTCTGTATGAAATACTGTAGTATATTCACTTATCTGCACAGGATAAATTCGCTCACCAAACTCCATCTTAAATGAAGGTGTAGGATCATATTTAACTAGGTTATATGCCTCCTGACCAATGATATCAGGAAGAATAACTTTATGGTAAAATCCAGGAGGATATGTTTTAAATTTTCCGGTGTCTTGTCCCTGCGCAAAGATAGCACTAGCAAAGAGAATGCTTATAAAAACAAAAAGGAGTTTTTTCATAATAGTATATTTTTGCCAAAGATAAAAAAAATGAATCAACTGAGGTTTAAATAGAGTTAAAAATCTAGGGCATAAGCACGTAAATTTATTCAAGAATAATTCGTAATTATTTAGGCATTATGTCAAAACTAAATTTTTTTTTAGTTGGTAGTGGTAGTTGGTAGTTGGTAGTTGGTTTTTAATTGCCGCTATCGCTAATTGGAATTCCACTTTTTGGAAAAATGTGTAGTCTGTTCCGTCGCGACGGAGGTCGTCGGTGGGTTTAGCTTAGTCGCTACCGCTTTATGTGATACAAATATCTATTCTAATAAATTAGAAGAATCTCAAGCTTAAAACAATCCAACTACCACTACCAACTATCACAGGGACCTAAATAGTTACAATAATTCTAAAAATTGGAATCATTAAACAGCCGACTTATTGGCACAATCTAATCAATGTAGTTTGATATTCCTG
>CAZOHR010000140.1:0-9202 GCA_964579045.1 uncultured Bacteroidales bacterium
ATTCATCGCAATAATTCGATTAATCGTTGTCACTATACTTTGCTTCCCCCCAGAATTATTGCTTGACCCCAGGCTTCACCCAGTAATTTGTAAGCGTAATCTGCATTAAATAAAAAAAACACCGATCGTTTTCACGACCGGTGTCACACATAGTTAGTTCAACTTGTTTGTTCACTATTTATTATCTACACGCTCGCTTCTTGTTTTTAATGAAACCAAAACCAATGCAAGGAACGATAATGGAATAGAGATGATACCCGGATTGTCAATTGGGAACCATGCTGCTTCTTTGGCTAATCCATACATCTCGAACATTGTTGGTGAGAATAATATCAGAATTATTGATGATAAGATACCAGTAACAATAGATGCAGCTACACCTTTACCAGTTGTTCTCTTCCAGAAGATTACCATTAGAATAGCTGGGAGATTTGCAGATGCTGCAACAGCAAAAGCAAGACCAACAAGGAAAGAAACATTCATTCCTTGGAAAGCTATCCCTAATAAAATTGCAATCAGACCAACAGCAAAAGCAGAGAACTTTCCTGCACGTACTTTTGAGACATCGGTTAATTTCTTACCTAGATAATTATCGATAAAGTCATGTGCAATCGCTCCAGATGAAGCAACTATAAGTCCAGCAACAGTACCTAAAACAGTAGCAAATGCAATAGCAGAAATAATCGAGAAGATACCAATACCAAATGATTTTGCCAATAGTGGTCCCGACATATTTGAACTTGCCATATCGTTAACACCATTTGTCATAGCGCCAAGACCTAAGTATAAGGTTAGAATATAGAAGAATCCAATTGCTGCAATTGCCACAATTGTTGATTTTCTAGCCGCTCTTTGACTTGGAACGGTATAATATCTAATTAATACGTGAGGTAAAGCAGATGTTCCCATAAACAATGCAAGCATCAATGAAAGGAAGTTTATTTTATCCCACAAAGTACCGTTTGCAATTTTGAAATATGAACCCGGTTTTAGAATAGTACTACCAGGAACAATTGCAGGGAAGAATATTGATACTTTAGCATTTTCTAATTTAACCAATGCTTTTTTGTAAATAATCATTTCGCTATCTTCTATTGTTGACAAAAAGCTAAAAGGATTAAGTGATCCAGTACTTTCGACCTCCTGTCCTTCGGAAACAAGTTTATGAATATGACCTACTTGATAGAATTTACGAGCCGATTTCTCTGCTCCATTGTATAATTTGCTACCATCTTTCGACTCAGCAACAGAAAGCGATTCGTCAAGAATAGCGGTTTTGTCTTCTTTCTTTGTGATCCTAAACCATCTATCTGAACCTTCAAAATTTATTTCTGCAAATTGATTTTTACCATCTATAGAGGTTGCAACCTGTTTTACAACTAGTGTAGAATCGTCTAGAACAAGGTTTTCGCCTTCATATACAGCGGTAATTGATCTAAATTGATGATAACCTTCGTAAGGAGTTTTTTGCAAACCTTTATTCAAAATCATTACTGTGAGCAAAAGAGTAACAACAATTAGTAACCCCCCCTTAATAAACTGCACATAAGTTGTCGAAGTCATACCAGCAGTGGCAACAATCAAAATAACGATTGAACCAACGATAACAACACCAACCCAATGAGGTAATCCAAGTAGTGGAACAACAAGATCACCAGCTCCCACCATTTGAGGAATTAAATAGAATAAAGAAACTACAAGAGTTGAAATTGCTGCAGTGAGCTTTACAGGTCTTGAGTTAAATTTGCTATCCAAAGCATCAGTAAATGTAAACTTACCCATTCTCTTCAATGGCTCGGCAACTACGAATAAAGCCACAACCCAACCAGCTAGGTATCCGATAGAATATAAAAATCCATCAAAACCAGCATATGCAATCATCCCGCAAATACCGAGGAATGACGCTGCTGACAAATAATCTCCGGCAAATGCAATACCGTTTACACCCCAGTGGATATTACCACCCGCAGCATAATAGCTGCTCGCACTTTTGGTTTTTCTTGCAAAATAAAAAGATAAGCCAAGTACTAAGGCTACAAATGATAAAAATATTATCACCGCCCAAATTGAAACATCATAAATCATACTTCTCCTCCTCCAGTATTAAGTTTATCCTCCAAGCGTGAACAGGCCATATTGTAGAAAAAGCCCATCCCAATCGCTAAAATAATTAATGAAAAGCCGTAAAAAACAGCTAGATTTAAACCAAGAGCAACACGTTTTCCGGTAAAATCAGGGTAAAACAAACATAACGCAACAAAAACTGCGTAAACGATCAAATACACAAAGAAGAACTTTAATCCAAGCTTGGATTTGCGGTCTGCTGACTTGTCTTCTTTTAATTCAGCTGCTGGTCCATGTAACATTGTCTGAAAATTTTAGTTAGTAATTTTAAATAGCAATTATCCCTTTTCGGGAAGATTTCAAAAGTATAATTTAATGCTTTTAAATACCACAAAATAAAGTTGTAATGTAACATTGTTTTTCAACAACTATTTTTTACTTTTGTTGCATAATATTTAGAGATATGAAATTCAAAAAGAATATTTCTTGTAATGACTGCAAACTTAAATGCGACATTTACAAAGCTCTATGTGAACGTGGGGAAGACTTAGCGAGGATTAGACCTTTACATGTTTATTTTGATAGACATGAATATATCTGTAAACAAGGAAGTAGCGTTACACATGCTATTTATTTGGTAGAAGGTTCTGCAAAGCTCTTTATCGAAGGTTTGAATAATAGAAATATCACACTTTACATATTAACACCAAACAGTTATATTGGGCTACTATCGTTTTTTGAAACACCTGACTATAGCTACTCAGTAAAAGCAATTGAAGACTCACATATTTGCATGGTTGACCTAGAAACCATAAAAAAGATGTACGTCGAGAATCATGATTTTTTATTAAAACTAAACAAAGCCTTCGGAAAATCAGTAAAGTCCATACTTGGTAAAATAATTACTCTTAACCAGAAAAATATTAGAGGACGAATTGCAGACAGTTTGTTATATCTCTCAAGACTTTACGGTTCCGATACATTTGAGATGCTACTTTCTCGCAAAGAATTAGGTGAATTATCTGCGATCTCAGAAGAAAACGCTGTAAGACTACTAACCGAGTTCAAAAAAGAAGGAATTATAGAGGTTACTGGAAAGTCTATCTCTATTATGGATAAGAAGTTACTCACAAAAATAAGCGAAGTTGGCTAATAAGACTACTTATTAAGCAAATTCTATCTTACACTAATGATTTGTATTCAAGTTTTCTTTAAATATTTAACGAATAATTAAAATTCATGTATTTTTCTCTATTCCTGATTCTTTAAGAAGGAATTTTCTAAATTTGCAGCAAAATACGATTAATGAGTTTTATAAACCCTGCCTTTTTCTGGGCTATGTTTGCAGTATCGGTTCCGATAATTATCCATCTGATAAACTTCAGGAGGCATAAAACTCTTTATTTTAGTAATACTCGTTTTCTTGAAGACATAAAAAAAGAGACACAAACTCGCACTAAGTTAAAACATCTTTTGATTCTATTGGCAAGAATCTTAACCATTGCCATGCTCGTAATTGCATTTGCTGGACCATTTATTCCAAACAATGCTAACGATTCTGCAAAAATATCTGAAGTTAATGTGGTTTATATCGACAATTCCTTTAGTATGGAAGCAGAAGGTAAAAAAGGACAACTTTTTGGTCAGGCGCAGCAGATTGCCAAAGAAATTGTTTTTAATTCTTCGGCATCAATGGAGTATCTTCTTATTACAAATGACATGCTTCCCGAGCACCAGTTTGTAATAAATCGTGATGCTTTTCTTGGAAATGTTGACAAGACAAAGATTAGCCCCAATCCTATTACTTTAAATGATGTAGTTCTTAAAGCAAACACTTTGATTCCCGAAAACAAAAAAGCAAGTCTGTATATTATTTCCGACATGCAAAGATCGTTTATTGATAATACGGAAACCCTGCCTAATAAAAATATAGATCCTGTATTTGTACCGTTAAGCCCACTTGGCATAAACAACCTTTTTATTGATTCATGTTGGTTCTCCTCTCCTGTCCATCGTAAAGATAGATCAGAAATATTAAATGTCAGAATTGTAAACAGTTCCAAAGAAGATTTCTTTGATATTTCTTTGCAGCTTTTTATCAATGATAGCCTTAAAGCATTATCTGGTTTTAACATCGAAGCTGGTCAAACGCAGGATATAGAACTTGAATACACAAATACTGTTACAGGCTTTGTAGAAGGAAAATTAGAGATTTCCGATTACCCAGTTACCTACGACAACATATTATATTTTAATTATGAGATTGCCGAAATTACAAATGTTTTGACTATCAACCAAGGCTCTGAAAATCGGTACCTCTCCGCGCTTTACAAATCAGATCCTGAAAATTTCGGGCTAACAAATGTCAAACTTGGAAGTGAACAAACTTCTACCTTCAGCAATTACGATATAATATTACTTAATAATATCACTGAGATCTCATCAAGTCTATCATCAGAGTTGCAAGGTTTTGTTTCTAACGGAGGTTCTGTAGTCTTTATTCCTGCTCCAGATCTTAACATTAAATCTTGTAATTCTTTTTTGAGTATGTTTAATGCTGGCAAGTTTGAATCTGCTAAGTTTACTAATGCAAAAATTTATAAAGTAGAATACGAACACGAACTTTATCGTAATGTTTTTCAGAAACAGGAAAAGCAGTCGGACCTTCCAGTGATGGGTACTATCCACAAACATGTACTTTACAGTTCTTCTGGTTTCACTCCTGTTTTAAAACTCGAAAACGGATTCCCTGTACTGTCTGCTGGCAACTACGGCAGTGGAAAGATTTACATTATGGCGTCGCCGATTAATGAAGCAAATTCGTCATTTATGAAAAGCCCTCTCTTTGTCCCTGCTTTTTTCAATATGGCACTAAACTCTCAGATTAATAATTCCTTGTATGCTATTCTTAGAGATGGATCCAGCATAGACATTTCATCTGATGTAGAAATGGCCGAATCTGATATTTTCAGGATTACTGACAACTCGCAAATTGATGCTGTTGCCACCTTCCGATTCTCAGGAAAGAATTTGCATGTTGAAGTCCCTTCTCAAATAAAACAAGCTGGCACTTACGGATTATACAAAGGTGATGAGTACATCGCACCGGTATCTTTAAATTACAATCGTGCTGAGTCAGTACTCGAATATTACAATAATGATGATTTACAAAAATTCATTGCCGAAAAAATGGATAACAGAGCAAAAATTATTGATGCCGACACAGAAGACCTTAGCATTGAATTAAAAGAATTCTCCGAAGGCAGACCATTATGGCAATTATTCTTAATTTTTGCATTTATATTTATTCTTTTCGAAATTGCCATTGCTAGGCTGATGAAATAGTTTTCAGATTTATAGACATTATTGCAATTATGCCTACTGCTTTTTGGCTTCCAGTTCTTTTAGGTTTTCCATTTTCTTATGCAGCAAGAATTCTGCTATTCCTTCGAGATGTTCCTTTACTCTTTTGTTTCCAAATTCATACACCTTGCTAACCATTCCGTCAAGAAAATCACGATCATGAGAAACTAGGATTAGAGTACCATCGTAATTCATGAGAGCTTGCTTTAAAATATCTTTAGTGCGCATGTCCAGATGATTTGTAGGCTCGTCAAGAATTAAAAGATTATATGGCTCCAGCAAAAGCTTTATCATCGCAAGGCGTGTACGTTCTCCACCAGAAAGTACCTTGACTTTCTTGTCAATATCTTCGCCACCAAACATAAAAGCACCTAACAAATCTTTAATTTTCGTTCTAATTTCACCTTTAGCGATATCGTCAATAGTTTGAAACACAGTAAGCGACTCGTCGAGAAGAGAGGCTTCATTCTGTGCGAAGTAACCAATCATTGTATTATGTCCAAGACTTAGGTTTCCACCAAAGTTAATTTCGCCCATAATTGCTTTAACTAAAGTTGATTTACCTTCTCCGTTTTTGCCAACAAAGGCAACTTTCTCGCCACGAGCTATCGAAAATGAAGCACCTGAAAAAACAATATGATCATCGTATGCTTTAGATACATTGTCTGCAGTAACTGGATAATTACCCGATCGAGGTGCTGGTGGGAAGCGAAGTCTCAAGTGTGAGCTGTCAACCTCATCAACTTCGAGAATTTGAAGTTTTTCAAGCATTCGCACTCTCGATTGTACCTGATTTGTCTTGGAGTAAGTTCCACGGAATCTTTCAATAAAATCTTGATTCTCAGCAATCATCTTCTGCTGTTCTTCGTATGCTTTTTGCTGCTGCTCACGTCTCTCCTGTCTTAAAACAATATAACTGGAGTAGTTTACCTTATAATCATAAATGCGCCCCATGGTAACTTCGATGGTACGATTAGTGATATTATCAACAAAAGCACGGTCGTGGGATATTACAATTACAGCCTTTGCACTATTAACGAGAAATTCTTCTAACCATTGCACCGATTCAATATCTAGGTGATTTGTTGGCTCATCGAGAAGGATTAAATCAGGTTTTTGAAGTAAAATTTTAGCAAGTTCAATACGCATGCGCCATCCTCCACTAAATTCGCTTGTAGGACGATGAAAATCACTTCTCTCGAAACCTAGTCCAATAAGTATCTTTTCAACCTCAGCATCAAAGTTAATATCACCCAAACCATAAACTTTCTCACTCAATATCGAAACACGTTCGATAATATCATAGTATTCGGGAGATTCATAATCGGTTCGAGTAGCAAGTTGATGATCCAACTCGGCCATTTCATTTTGCATAGCTATCAATTGAACAAAAGCTTGCGAAGCTTCTTCAAAAACAGTACGATGATCCTCATTCATAAGATGCTGAGGAAGGTAAGCGATAACAGCATCGGAAGGAGCCGATACTCTTCCATAAGTAGGCGGTTTAATCCCTGCGAGTATTTTTAGCAATGTAGATTTCCCAGCACCGTTTTTTCCCATCAAAGCAATACGATCTTTCTCGTTTACCACAAAAGAAATATCTTTAAACAGTGTTGAACCCCCGAATTCTACTCCCAATCCGTCAATCGAAATCATATCTACATTTTTAAATCAGGGCGCAAAGATAATAAAAATCATGGAAGCAAAAATGAGCTTAGTAGGCATGTCGTTTTGCATTTCTATTTGACTCCACTCAAAAAGATCTAAGATGATTTAAAAACAAACAAGCTGAGATGGAAGAATTATGTCCATCTCAGCTTGCCTTATTACTTTATTAAAACTATTTTCCTACTGGGTTTGCAGGTAAGTTTATTGGAAGAGCATCCCAACTACTTGCGTCAGCATTCCAAAAGTACAATTGCGATTTACCAGTTGACTTATCCCAAGCTAGGCAATAGCCAGTTGCATTTTCGTCGAAATATGGCTTAATCATGATTTTACCAGTTGCACCAGGAACAGGATTCTCAGGCAAATTTATTGTAGCAGCATCCCAAACTGAGTTGTCGGAATTCCAATAATATAAAATTGATTTTCCACCTGTTTCGTCCCATGCTAAGCAATAATCAGTGCCGTTGCTATCTCTATAAGGTTCCAACATAATATTCCCTGTCGCGCCAGGTATTGGTTTTTCAGGTATGTTTACTGGTAGAGCATCCCAAGATGAACCCTCAGAGTTCCAATAATATAATTGCGATTTCCCTGTACTAATTTCCCAAGCGAGAGAATACGCATTACCATATTGATCCATATAGTTTTTGAATTTAATCTTACCTGTTGAACCAGCAATAGGTTTCTCTGGAACACCTATCTCCAAAGCAACCCAATCACTCTGCTCAGAACTCCAAAAATACGATTGTGATTTTCCAGTATTTTCCGCCCAAGCCATGCAATAAGCGCTGCCATTATAATCAGAATAAGGATCTAGCATAATATTCCCAGTTGCGGAAGGCACTGGCTTTGCAGGCAGATTAATCTCTAATGCCAACCAGTTGCTTTGGTCTCCATTCCAATAATATAATTGTGATTTGCCAGTACTGATATCCCAAGTCTGGTAATATGTTGTCCCATTATTGTCGAGATAGGCTTCCATCATAATTTTACCAGTAGCACCAGCAACTGGAGCAGATGGAAGATTGATCTCAGCAGCTACCCAATTCGAAATATTAGCATCCCAATAATACATTAATGATTTTCCTGAGTTTGCCTCCCAAGTTAAACAATAATTAAATCCTGAAAAATCAGTATATGGAGCAAGATAATACTCCTTTTGTGCAAAAATTGCAGAAACTAATCCAAAACTAATCCCCAAATATAAGAGCGCTTTTTTCATGTTACAAGTTATTGAGTGAATAATGTGATTTAACAAAAATAATAAAAATCTGTCACATGCTAAAATCATGCCTAAAAAATAAATATTTGAGAGATTGAAATACATAAAAACAGCACAAAATAAGTCTAAATTTTGTCTATTTATAGGTTATCAAAGTCGTAATAAATGTATGTGTAAAAAAAAATAAAGAATTATTTCAAAAAAGACAATTATTTGAAAAAAAATATCTAATATTGCAGTCCGAAATTTTTAAGAATTATTTAAAGTTTTTTGCAATGGAAATAATGAAAGTTGTGAATGAAAGTCTGGCAATAGAGACAAACTTTCCAAAGTTTAGAGCAGGTGATACAGTTACTGTCAGCTATAAAATAAAAGAAGGTAACAAGGAAAGAATACAGGAATTCAGAGGCGTTGTTTTACAGATAAAGGGCGAAGGACATACTGCAACATTTACTGTTCGCAAAATGTCAGGAGCTTTTGGTGTTGAAAGAATTTTCCCTTTTGCTTCTCCGTTTCTTGATGCAATCACAGTAAATAAAATGGGTCGTGTTCGTCGCGCAAGAATTTTCTACTTACGTGGACTTACAGGTAAAAAAGCCAGAATTAAAGAAAAAAGATTCTAAGAATCTTCTTTACAAAATATTTAAGCTCCGATTTCTTCGGGGCTTTTTTTGTTTGTAGGTTGATTGAGCAAGAATAATAACCTAAAAGAACTGAGAACATTCGGAGTTTATCCTAGAACTCTATTCGGTTTCTTAGAATCAAGCAATATTTTTGGGGGATTTAAAAAGCTTTATTGTATTGAACAATTTTTACCTAGCTAAAAGCTTTTTCTTTTTAAAATAGCTTTTTCATTTTTGTCATTAAGTTAAGCATATCACAAAA
>CAZOHR010000141.1:0-9137 GCA_964579045.1 uncultured Bacteroidales bacterium
ACACTTCCGCGTTGAGAATTGCCTTTCATTCTCCCTTTTTGCTGTCTTCTGAATTTTGTCTTTTTTGGCTGTAACATAGCTCTAATTTTTCAGATTTATTTCCTTCTTTTTCTATTATTATTTCTCTGATCTCTTTGGTCTAATCCAGGTGCTTTTTTACCTTGAACAGATTTCCCCAAGTTTGGAGATAAATCTCTCTTTCCGTAAATCTCGCCTCTACATATCCAAACCTTAACACCAAGTAAACCGGTTTTTGTTAAAGCTTCTGCCAAAGCATAATCAATATCAGCTCTCAATGTATGAAGAGGAGTTCTTCCTTCTTTATACATCTCGCTTCTAGCCATTTCAGCACCGTTCAGACGACCAGAACATTGTATTTTGATACCTTCTGCTCCCATACGCATTGTTGAAGCGATAGCCATTTTTACTGCACGACGGTAAGCGATCTTACCTTCGATTTGACGTGCAACGTTATTAGCAACTAATTCTGCTTCTAATTCAGGACGTTTGATTTCAAAAATATTTATCTGAACATCTTTATTGGTGATTTTCTTTAATTCTTCGCGAAGTTTATCAACCTCATCGCCTCCTTTACCAATAACGAAGCCCGGACGTGCTGTATTAATTGTAATTGTTATCATTTTCAAAGATCTTTCGATGATAATCTTTGAAACACTTGCTTTGTCCAAACGTGCATTTAAATAACGACGAATGCTAGCGTCTTCGGCAAGTTTGTCAGCATATTTCTTTCCGCCATACCAATTAGAATCCCATCCCTTGATTATGCCTAATCTATTGCTTATCGGATTACATTTTTGTCCCATGAATATTATGCTTTTTCGTTTACTAATACTTTTTCACTTTTACTATCTACCACTAAAGTAACATGGTTTGAACGTTTTCTAATCCTATTTGCTCTACCTTGTGGAGCTGGTTTAATACGTTTCAAAGCACGACCTTCGTCAACGTGGATTAGTGAAACACAAAGACCAGCATCTTCCATTCTTGCTCCTGTATTTTTTGCCTGCCAGTTAGAAACTGCTGACTTTAACAGTTTCTCGATATCACGAGAAGCTGATTTAGGAGAGAATTTAAGAATGTCCAAAGCTTTGTCTACTTCAACACCTCTAATAAGGTCTGCCACAAGTCTCATTTTTCGGGGAGAGCTTGGACAATTGCGAAGAATAGCAAAGCTCGTGCTTTTCTTTTCTTCTTTTATTCTGTCTGCTTTTATTCTTTTACGTGCGCCCATAATACATACTTATTATTATTTCTTTTTACCACCATGACCTCTGAAAGTACGGGTCGGTGCAAATTCTCCCAACTTGTGTCCTACCATGTTTTCGGTAACCCATACAGGAATAAATTTATTCCCATTATGTGTTGCGAATGTGTGTCCTACAAATTCTGGCGGAATAACTGAAGCTCTTGCCCATGTTTTGATGGCTGTTTTCTTTCCGCTTGCTTCCATCGCGATTACTTTCTTCTCTAATTTGAAGTCAATAAAAGGTCCTTTTTTAAGTGATCTGCTCATAATTCACTGTTTACTTTTTCCTACGTTCGATTATATACTTGTTGGATTCTTTCTTCTTGCCACGGGTCTTGAAACCTTTTGCAAGTAAGCCCTTTCTAGAGCGTGGGTGTCCGCCTGAAGATCTTCCTTCTCCACCACCCATTGGGTGATCTACTGGATTCATTACAACACCTCTAACTCTAGGACGTCTTCCCATCCATCTGGTACGACCGGCCTTACCATAACTCTCAAGCGCGTGATCAGAATTCGATACACTACCTATAGTAGCTTTGCAGGTAACTAAGATTTTTCTAGTCTCACTTGAAGGCATTCTTACGATTGCATATTTGCCTTCTCTTGATACTAATTGTGCATAGGTGCCTGCGCTTCTTGCAATAACAGCGCCCTGTCCGGGTCTGAGCTCGATATTATGAACTACTGTTCCCAAAGGAATATCAGAAAGAAATAAAGTGTTTCCCAATTCAGGAGCTACTCCTGTACCAGATTCCAAAATTTGTCCTACCTGTAAACCATTTGGAGCAACGATATATCTTTTCTGGCCATCTTCATAAATAACTAATGCAATACGTGCCGAACGGTTCGGATCATATTCAATAGTCTTTACAGTTGCCTTCATACCATCGCGTTCTCTCTTAAAATCAATCATTCGGTAATTTCTCTTATGACCACCACCAATGTAGCGCATGGTCATCTTACCCTGATTGTTTCTACCACCGGATTTTCTAATGGGTACCAACAAAGACTTTTCTGGTACAGAGCATGTGATTTCATCAAATGCACTGATCAGTTTAAATCTTTGACCCGGCGTTGTCGGATTTAGTTTTCTTAAAGCCATCTCTAATCTTTAAATATTGCTGTAAAAATCAATTACCTCTCCCTGTGCCAATGTTATAATAGCTTTTTTATATGCATTGGTTTTGCCTTTCTGTACACCTGCCTTGGTAAAGCGAACTTTTGTTCTTCCACCATAACGCATAGTATTAACAGACTCAACATTAACTGCGTACATCTTTTCAATCGCTGATCTGATTTGCAATTTATCGGCACGTTTGTCTACAATAAAACCATAACGATTCAAAGTCTCACCCTGTTTCGTCATTTTTTCGGTTACTATTGGTCTTATTAAAATATCCATTTTTTTGTCTTTTTAAGCTAAATTATTCTCAAAAACGTCAATTGACTTCTCTTCCATCATGATAATTGAAGCCCACATAATATCATAAGTGCTTAAATCTGAGGCAGTTACAACATTTACGTCCCTTAAATTTCGAGAAGACAAATATACATTTTTATTTGATTCTGCCACAATTAAAAGAATTTTTTTATCACTAAGTTTAAAATTATTTTTTAACCCAATGATATTCTTGGTTTTGATAGCATCAAACGATAAGTTATCAACAACCAAAATATTATTCTCAATAGCACGATAAGTTAGTGCTGATTTGCGAGCTAATTTCTTGAGTTTCTTATTTAACTTGAAATTATACACTCTTGGTTCTGGACCAAAAACTCTACCTCCGCCTCTAAATAAAGGGCTTTTGATGCTACCAGCTCTGGCAGTACCTGTTCCTTTTTGGCGTTTTAACTTTCTAGTACTTCCGGATACAAGACCACGATGTAATGATGAGTGTGTTCCTTGGCGTTTATTTGCCATGAACTGTTTACAATCAAGATATATCGCATGATCGTTGGGTTCAATTCCAAAGATAGACTCGATGAGTTCTACCTGTTTTCCGGTTTCCTCGCCCGATTTATTATATACTGATACTTTCATTATCTATGAATAATTAAATATGAACCTTTTGATCCTGGAACAGAACCTTTAATTAACACAAGGTTACTTTCTGGAATCACTTTTAAAACTCTCAAACTGATCATTTTAACTTTGTCAGTTCCCATACGTCCGCCCATGCGCATTCCTTTGAATACTCTAGAAGGCCATGAAGATGCTCCTAATGAACCAGGTGCTCTAAGGCGGTTGTGCTGACCGTGAGTCGCATCATTTACACCAGAGAAACCATGTCTTTTTACTACACCTTGGAAACCTTTTCCTTTGGAAGTTCCAGTTACATCACAAAATTCACCTTCTACAAAAATATCCACGGTAATCTTATCACCAACAACTACGTCAGCAAAATCTTCACCTTTTAGTACTTTTCCGAAGTCTTTAAACTCTACCAACTTCCTTTTTGGAGTGGTACCGGCCTTTTCAAAATGGCCTTTCATCGCTTTGGTCGTATGCTTTTCCTTCTTCTCATCGAAAGCCAGCTGCACTGCTTGATAACCATCAGTCTCCATATTACGGATCTGGGTTACCACGCAAGGGCCTGCTTCGATAACAGTGCATGGAATGTTTTTTCCCTCAACACTGTAAATGGAAGTCATACCTACTTTTTTACCAATAATTCCTTGCATTTTACTTCTTTTTTAAAATTTAACTCGCTTTAATTTCCACATCTACTCCACTTGGTAATTCCAATTTCATCAGAGCATCAATCGTTTTTGAAGTCGTACTATAAATATCAAGTAAACGTTTGTAAGAACTGAGTTCGAACTGTTCTCTTGATTTTTTGTTTACGAATGTAGAACGATTAACTGTAAAAATACGTTTGTGTGTAGGAAGTGGAATTGGTCCTCTTACTATTGCACCGGTAGATTTTACGGTCTTAAGAATTTTCTCTGCTGATTTGTCAACCAAATTGTGGTCGTAAGATTTCAGCTTAATTCTGATTTTTTGATTCATACTATTCTTCTATAATTAAAAAATAAACTTTCTGCTATTTACTAATTCTTCCAATACGTCAGCAGGAACTCTTTCGTAATGCGAAAACTCCATGCTAAACATTGCACGACCCGAGCTTATCGAACGAAGTGCAGTTACATAACCAAACTGCTCCGACATTGGCACCTTGGCTTTTAACACCCGATGTAGTCCTTTTTGATCCATTCCTTCAATCGTAGCACGACGACGGTTGAGATCTGCACTGATGTCACCAAGATATTCTTCAGGTGTAACAATTTCAACTTTCATTACAGGTTCGAGTATTGTACTTTTTAGTTTCTTGGAAACTTCGCTGAAGCACATCCCAGCTGCAATTTGAAATGCAAGTGGATCGCTGTCAACATTGTGATAATTTCCATCTATAAGTTCAACCTTTAAACTGTGAACAGGGTAACCACCAATAGGTCCATTATTCATAGCTTCTCTAAAACCTTTTTCTACTGCCGGAATATATTCCTTAGGTAATTTACCACCGGTAATACTATTAGTGAAAACAAGACCTGTAATATCTTTATCATTAACAGTTCCGATTTTAACCGTAATATCTGCGAATCTGCCTTTACCGCCGGTCTGTTTTTTGAAAATGTAATTATATGTAAGATTGTCAAGGAATTCCTCTTTGTAATTAACCTGAGGTTTTCCTTGATTTATTTTTAGTCCAAATTCTCTTATCAGGCGATCGATAATAATTTCGAGATGTAATTCTCCCATTCCGCTAACAAGCGTTTGACCAGAAACCTCATCGTATCTAATTGTAAATGTTGGATCTTCTTCTGCAAGTTTAGCGAGAGCCTGAACCAATTTTTCAATATCTGCCTGATATTGAGCCTCGACAGCAATAGAAATCACAGGTTCTGGAAATTGCATTTTATCAAGTATTACAGGTTTGTTTTCGTCACACAAAGTGTCGCCTGTAATTATGTCTTTAAAACCAACTATCGCACAAATGTCGCCTGCTTCGATATTTTCTATCTGAGTCTGTTTATTTGAATGCATCTGGAAGATACGAGTCACTCTTTCTTTTTTCCCACTACGGACATTATAAATCATCTGTCCTGTTTTAATTTCGCCACTGTAAATCCTTAGATAAGCAAGCTTGCCAACAAAGGAACTCGAAGCAATTTTAAAACACATAGCAGCAAGTGGTCCATCAACTTGGGGATGTCTCACAACTAATTCGTCAGTTACTGGATGATGTCCGTTTATAGCTTCCACATCCATGGGTGAAGGCAGGTAATCACATACAGCATTTAGAAGCAATTGAACACCCTTGTTTTTAAAAGCAGATCCGCAAAGAACAGGAACATACTTACCATTAACAACAGATTTTCTCAAAAGGCTTTTAAATTCTTGTACTGATATTTTGGTTCTGTCTTCGAAAAATGTTTCGAGCATTTGATCGTCACCTTCAATAACAGTTTCAATAAGTTTTTCGCGATAAGCATGAACTTCATCGATCATATCTTCAGGAACATCAGTAACCTCAAAGTTAACACCTAAAGAATCATCTTCATCATGCCAGACATACGCCTTCTCTTCAATAAGGTCGATTACACCTGCAAAAGTATCTTCTTCTCCAATTGGTAACTGCAAAACAAGTGGTTTTGCGCCTAGTTTTTCTTCGATTTGCTGAACTACTCCGATAAAATCTGCTCCTGAACGATCCATCTTGTTTATGAATGCTAATCGTGGAACTCCATAGCGGTTTGCCTGATGCCAGACCGTCTCGCTTTGTGGTTCAACACCACCAACTGCACAAAAAACAGCAATCGCTCCATCAAGAATTCTTAAGGAGCGCTCAACTTCTACTGTGAAGTCAACATGGCCGGGAGTGTCTATAATATTTATCTTGTACTTACTGTCATCAACGCTCCAGAAGGTTGTAGTGGCAGCAGAGGTTATCGTTATTCCCCTCTCCTGCTCCTGCACCATCCAGTCCATTGTGGCAGTTCCTTCATGAACTTCGCCAATCTTGTAGTTGATACCAGTATAATACAGGATGCGCTCAGTAGTTGTGGTCTTACCCGCATCTATATGAGCCATTATGCCTATATTCCTAGTATTTACAAGATTTACACTCATCGAATGCTAATATTAAAATCTGAAGTGAGAGAAAGCTTTGTTAGCTTCTGCCATTCTGTGAGTATCTTCTTTTTTCTTATATGCAGAACCTTCGTTGTTGTAAGCAGCTAAAAGTTCAGCAGCAAGTTTTTCAGCCATCGAACGACCACTACGTTTGCGGGCGTATAACAACATCCATTTATGACTAACTGAGATTTTTCTATCTGCACGAATTTCTGTAGGAACTTGGAATGTTGCTCCACCTATTCTGCGGCTCTTAACCTCAACAGAAGGGGTGATATTATCTAAAGCTTTTCTCCATATTTCTAGTGGAGCTTCTTCAGAATCTTTCATCTTCTTTGCAATTATATCCATACAGTCGTAAAAAATCTTAAAAGAAGTTGATTTTTTACCATCCCACATCATATCATTAACAAATCTTGTTACTCGTGAATCGTTAAATTTAGGATCCGGTAATATCGTTCTTTTCTTTGGTCTTGACTTCCTCATTTTATTTCAAATTATGTACTTTACTATTTTTTCTTGCCTTTTGCTCCAGCTTTTGCTGCTGCCGCTGCTGCTGCACCTTTCTTAGGTCTCTTTGTTCCGTATTTCGAACGTCTTTGGTTACGACCATCAACACCTGCAGTATCCAAAGCACCACGAACAACGTGATATCTTACTCCTGGTAAGTCTTTTACTCTGCCACCGCGAACTAGAACAATCGAGTGCTCTTGTAAGTTGTGTCCTTCTCCCGGAATGTAAGCATTTACTTCTTTTCCGTTTGTTAATCTTACCCTGGCCACTTTACGCATTGCCGAATTTGGCTTCTTAGGTGTTGTTGTATACACTCTGGTGCAAACACCTCTACGTTGTGGACATGAATCCAATGCCGGTGATTTACTCTTGTCAATGGTTACCAGCCTACCTTTTCTTACTAATTGTTGTATTGTTGGCATAAAACCTGCTAATTTTTAATTTCAACTACTTTATAAAATTTTGGACTGCAAAGGTAGATTATTTTTTTTTATTAACAACATAAGTGTTAATTTTTTTTATTAATTTCTGTTATCAACATCTTTTCGCATTGTTAATAACTAATTTCCCTGCTCAAAACCATGAAAATCTGAGATGTTTTTACTTCCAATTTTTCTCTCAACTAACCGATTGTTAATAAATTCCCTAAGTAAATCCCTTGTAATAAAAAAAATCAAGGAATTTTTTCTCATTGTCGAATGATTTTTGCAATCATTTCAAATAAGGCATTATATTTGTAAAAATTAAGCGGATTTAAAAATTTATATTATGAAAAATTACTTTTTATTTATATTAATAGGTATAGTACTTACCGGATTGTTTTTTACATCTTGCGATCCTGTTGGGCCACAACCCACAGATAATGTAGTTGAAGTTACTGCTGACATTACAACTCCAACAGTTTGGGCAGGTAACAAAGTATATGTTATAAAAAAGTACGATTTTTATGTTGAAGACCAACTAACTATTGAAGCTGGAGCTGTTATCAAATTCACTAATGAGGCCAAATTTTTAACAATTTCTGGCAATGGAAAGATTTTAGCCAATGGAACTTCTGAAAGTCCGATTACATTCACCTCGTTTTTCGACGATTCTAACGGTGGAGACAGTAATGATGATGCGGCAGCAACAACTGCAACAGTTGGAAACTGGGGTAATATTGATTTGAATGGGACCACTTCTTCTGTATTTACATATTGTAAGTTTTTATATGGAGGTTATGGAACTGCTGCAAGCTCAACTCTCAACCTATCTGGTGAATCGAAAGCGGATATTGTAAATTGTACATTTGCAAATAATGGTGGCGGTAAGAGTGGCAACTATTATATAGGTGTATTGCATGCTGACAATGCATCATCTGAAACTGTTATTAGGAATAATAAATTTTACAATAATGTTTTGCCAATAACCATAAATGCAGAAATTAATATTGACAATTCTAACACTTTCTCATCAGGCGCATCTAAAAACACATACAATGCAATTTTTGTTTCCCGTAACATAGAGAAAAACACATCATGGCTCGAAGATGAAGTTGCCTTTATTATTACTTCAGACAACATGACTGTGGGTATTGGTGATACTCTAACATTAGGAGATAATGTAATTCTAAAATTTGTTGCAGGTTCAACACTAACTTTATTATCAGGCGAATCTGCACTTAAAAACTACAACGGAGCAGGGGTTTTCTATACATCATTTAAAGACGACGAACTACTAGGAGATTCCAATGGAGATAGCAATGCAACTAGCCCCGCTTCTGCCGACTGGACTGGCATTTTTATCGATATATGGAAGAGTGCTGGATATGCGCAGTGGGCGAATATAAAATATAACGATCCGAATCCACCATCAAAAAAATAAACGTAACTATTAAGGTCTCTGGTGTAATTCAGTAATCGGTAATCGGTAATCGGTAAATTATAGTAAACCTGAGATTCTATCTTTTTAAACAAAAGTGTAATTCCATTTAGCGATAGCGACTATGCTAAACCCACCGATTACCGACTACAAATTTTACTGATTACAGAGCTTGATTCTAGTTTTGACATAATCCCTAAATAATTAAAAAAAACTAGGAGTTTGCCAAATAATAAAGTATTTCGTTGAGGGCTAAAGTCGTTGTTGTTTGACAATCCCTAAGGGCGAAAGCCCTTTTTTTATACCGATTGTAAAATTATAAAACAATTTCAGAAATTTGTTTAAATCATATTGGACTGTTTT
>CAZOHR010000142.1:0-6182 GCA_964579045.1 uncultured Bacteroidales bacterium
AAAAGATTTATAGCCCAATTGAATTGAGGCAATAGGGTAGTACTTTTCGTAAAATCTTTCAAAAATTATCTGAGAATATACTACACCGATTTTTGAATTTTGCCATGTAATATTTACACCAGTAAGGTTATTTGTCAGCTGATTTCGATATTCAATATAGCCAGTTCTAAAGAATGGAGAAATCGAATAAAGTGGTACTTTCCAGTTGGGCAGATTGTCAGACATAACCAATGCTTCGACGAGAGAGAATTGCCAGTTTTTGTTAAGATTATATGTTAAAGTGTTGTAAGAGATAAATTTGGATGGATAACGGCTGTTTGCACTTGTCGGATTCTCAAGTTTCATTACGTTGTTGAAGTTGGGATTAAGCGCCTTCATAAAAATATTGTTGTATTCAAAATTGCCAAATTTTGCCGAGGATTTAAAATACATAATGGGAGCAGCAAAATCCGAGAGAATAAGCGAGCGATAACCGTCGCCAATAAAGAGTTTATCGTAACCAATAGTAAAATTGATTTCTTCTGTTGCTTTGATCGCAATACTTCCATAGGCAGCGCCAAAATCGTATTCGCTAAAACCAGAGAGTTCTTTAACTCTGCCATATCCTGGTATAGTCCCAAACTCACTAAAAAAGCCTTTAACTGAATATGGAAAATCAGCTTGAGATTCTGCAAATGAAGAATTGAAATATATCCGATCAGACAAGTTTCCGTTTACAATAATTCCGCGAGTATTGTAATAGCCGCCACCGAATGAACCGTCGCTTAATCTGAAATCAATCAGAGGGTCAATAGTAACTGTAAAATTGCTGTCTTTGCCAATGATTAAATGTTCGTCAAATAGTTTTCGACCAACCCAAGTTTTACGATTGCATTCGGGAGTTGAAAAGATGAGGCTGTCGTAAAGAGTATTCTCAACTCCTATTGCTGGTCTAATAAGTGTATTGTTTGCACCAAAGTAAATTTCTTTTTCGTTAAGATTCTGCAAATGTCCTGTAAGGGGGTAGTCCTGGGCTGTGAGAAAACCAGAGATTAAGAGGAAAGCTATGAAAAAAGGTTTCTTCAAAATATAATGTGATTTCTATTACTTTATCGCTTTTATCAACTCGGAAATCTGACTAGTTTCTTTTTGCATTTGGTTTACACCAATTAGTCCTCCCGAAAAGCCAGAACTACCAGAACTAAGTTTTACTTTATTTTCAGCTACAACAATATTGAATTTGTAGTACTTAACCATAGCGCCAAATAAGAGTCTCATTACACGGTTCCCCTTTTCATATGCACCATTGTTAATGCTACCTTCTACCAGTTGATAGCCTTTGTTTAGCATAATAATCTTAACGGCAGATGCAAGTTCTTCGTCATTGCCACATTCAAAAATGTGCGTAAAGCTGTTTGCAGAATGAGCTTCTGTTGAAATAAATCTAATCATGGTTTTTAAAATTAAATCTATGTAAAGATAATAAAAATTAATTTCATGAAGGAATCTTAATCGTGAACCTTTTGGTCTTTTTGGGATATGAGTGAAATCTGTAAAACTAAAGCGATTCGATAATACGTTATTGACACATCAATTCCAAAACCCCATTAAAACAAAAAAGCCTCGCGTTAGCAAGGCTTTTAAAGATGTTATGCATGCTATATTAAGCTAATTTAACATTTACTGCATTTAAACCTTTTCTACCTTCTTGAAGGTCGAAAGTTACTTCATCATTTTCTTTTACTTTGTCAACGAGGCCAGATACATGTACAAAATACTCTTGTCCGCTTGCGTTGTCTTTAACAAAACCGAAACCTTTAGTTTCATTAAAAAATTTAATTGTTCCTGTGTTCATAATAATTATTAATAATAAATTGATTGCGCAAATATAGACTATATTTTTAAAAACAAGTATCTTTTCGGAAAAATATTAAAGATATTTGCGATTATTTTGTAATTTCTTTAATTATTTCTGCAAGTGGTCTTATTTCTTTTATGTTTTCTATGGAAACACTCGCACACCAAACAGTTTTATAAGTTGCCTTAAAAGCTGCTTTTTCTAGCTTATTCATTCCTGTTAAAGTGATAATTGATTTGGCCGATTTCTTTAAAAAAGTGTTTTTATTGATGAGATATTCAAGAAAATTTGGTTTTGTACCTATACTTTTAACGTAATCTGTATTAATTACAGTAGTAGGGGCGCCAGAAAGTTTCTTTGTTAGCACAATATCTGATTTGCCAAATTTGATTAATGCATTTTTATATTCGTCTGAAACAGGGCATTCTTTCGAAGCAATAAATATAGTTCCAATTGATGCACCTGCAGCACCTAGAGATAGTACCTTTTTTAAATCGGCAGAACATGCAACACCTCCAGCATTAATAACTGGAATTTTACAATTTGTTGTAAGTATTTGTAATAATTCTTCTTGAGAATAGATGCCACTATGCCCACCAGCCATTGAGTTTACTGCAATCAGTGCATCGGCACCTAGGTCTTCAGTTTTTTTTGCAAATTTTAAATCTACGACATCGCAAAATACCTTAATTCCATTTTTATGCGCTTCTGCAATAAGTTCCTTTGGGTTTCCAAGTGATGAAATAACGTAGGCTGGTGCTGCGTCAAGAATTTCTGATAATTGTTTCTTGTATCTAGTGTTTGATTTATTTGTAATGAGATTAATACCAAATGGTTTATCAGAATAAGATTTTATTTCCAAAATTGCTTTCTTTAATTCACCGTCTTTTCTGTAGTTCATTGCTGGAATAGCACCAGTAATTCCATTGTCGAGAGCTATTTTTACCATTAGTGGAGTGCTCACCAAAAACATAGGGGCGAGGATAACCGGAAAATCAATATCAAGAATTTTATCCAATGTCTGCATCAAACGGTTTTTTCGGGCGATTTAAAGATTACAGACTTCACTATTCCAAGTTTATTGAAGAAATATTCCAAAGATGTTGATAATACTCCCAATCCGTATTTTACACTTCGTTCAAAGTTTATTGATGAGGCTTCGTCAAAATATTTTGTTGGACAGGTAATTTCGGCAATTTCATATCCTTGATAAAAAATTTGAGCCAACATTTGATTATCAAACACAAAATCGTCGGAATTTGCATTGTAGTTAATTGATTTTAGCACTTCTGCAGAGAAAGCACGATAGCCAGTGTGATATTCTGAGAGTTTCTGATGCATTAATACATTCTGTGTAAATGTAAGCCAGCGATTGAAAACATATTTATAAAAAGGCATACCTCCTTTTAGCGCACCACGACCAAGTATTCGCGACCCAAGGACAACTGGATAAACATCGTTGGCAATAAGATGAGCCATTGACTGAATTAATTTTGGAGTGTACTGATAATCGGGGTGAAGCATAATAACAATATCGGCACCTATTTCGAGAGCATTGTTATAACATGTTTTTTGATTTCCACCATAGCCTTTATTTACATCATGAACAAAGATGTGTCGTATTCCTAATTCTTTGCCTTTGCCAACGGTATTATCTTTTGAATTATCATCAACAAGAATAACATCATCAACTATATCGAATGGGATTTCGGCATAAGTTTGAGCTAAGGTCAATTCTGCATTATATGCTGGCAGAACTACTATAAGTTTCTTTCCGTTTATCATTTAGATGTTTGTTTTTGCTTTATTTCTTCTGCCTTAGAGATATAAAAACTTGCATTCTTTAAATCGCCTAACTGCTGATATGTAACACCTGCATTGTAAAAAGTTTGGAAATCGTTAGGATCGAGATCTATTGCTTTTAAGAATTGCACTAAAGCATCATTAAATTTACCTGTCATCCCGTATGCAACACCAAGATCGCGGTAGAAACTTGCAGATTTCTCAAAATTACAGGTATTTGCTTTTTCGAGATAAACAAAAGCAGAATCTAGATTGTTTAGATATTTGCCATATAATGTGCCCATTAGATGATATGCTTCTCCAAATTCAGGTTGAACTTTTGTAATTTCGTAGCAGCCAGCGAGGATTTCTTCGGGTGTGTTTGCGGTAGATTTGGAGTTTAGCAAGCCAAAAACATTTAACAAAACAATCCTTGCATTTCCGTAAGCAATATTGTGATAAGGCTTATTCTTTAGCACAAGAGAATAATAATGCAGAGATTTTGCGCAGTTAAAATTATACTCATAATGAGCATTTCCGAGAAGATTTAGCGCATCAACATATTCGGGATATATTTCTATTGATCGTTCTAAATATCCGATTGCACGCAGACACATTTCGTCGTGCACAGCCTTATTGTTTTTATTCTCTGGTTTTTGAGCCTCTTCAATTAGTTTTCCTCCAGCCGAACAATTGCTCTTAGCCGAATTTACCGAAACTTCAACATCGGTAGTAAATAATATAAGGTCGCTAGCCCAGGCTTTGTTTCTATTCATTGTTTTTACTGAGTACAGACCTAGTATAACTATCAATATTGCCGAAATAATGTATGTTGAAGTTTGTAAATCCTTAATAAGTTTCGGAATATAATTATAAATCACCCAAGCGAGTAAAATGCAGAATCCTATCGAAGAGATAAAAACAAAACGTTCATTCATAAATGTTCCTACCGGAAAGAACAAATTGGAAACTACAGACAGTGGTAAAAGGTAAAACCAGATAGAATACGAAAAGATATCTTTCTTTTTTATCATTCCATAAACAGCATAAACTCCAATGGCAATATAAAACAGTAAAGGTAAAAATGCGCCTGGATTACTCCAATTTATTATGGCTATTTGATTAGGATAGTAGTCGTAAGTGAGTGGATGCGGGAAAAATAATAACTTAATATACATCCACAGGGTGAAGAATATCGTTGCAAGTTTCTCAGCTCCAGTGGCATGAATAAATGGATTATTCATTATTTCGCCAGCAATTTCTTTTTCGCCACCACCCATTCCAAGAATGCTACCTCTTATTAAAAGGAAAATACCAGCTGCAATAAACAAAGGAGCGCATGCTGTGAGATTTTTGAGAAAATTACTTTTTGTAAAGTAGTAAACAGTTATTGGGATAATGGCAAGGAAAGTAATAGCATTTTCTTTGGATAGTAAACCCAAGAATAGAGAAACAGAAGACAAGATAAGATGGTAAAATTTCTTTGTTTCGAGATACTTTAATGTGAACCAGAGCGCTGATAAAGATCCGAGCAATGTCATAATCTCATCACGTCCTTTTATATTTGCAACAGCTTCGGTATGAATTGGATGAGCCAAAAAAAGTAATGCTGCAATTAAAGGAAAGCTAAGATACCATTTTCTGTCTGCCTCGGGAGGGAAAAGCTTACGCAGAATGAGGAAAAGCAAAATCGTGGTACACAGATAAAGGATAATATTAATTAGGTGACTGATAAAAGGGTTTCCTTTGTAAACAATCTTGCCGTTTGCATCTTTAATATCTTTGCCAAAGAATTCTATTTCTAGCGCAAAAGTTGCCAAAGACAGAGGACGATAACGACCTCCTGCAACTAGTTTTTTCTCTTCCTGAATCTGTTCTGCAGTTTTTCCTTTATAACTCGTAAGCCAGAAACCAGTAAATGTGTCGTATTTAAAAATTTCCGCAATTCCGTCGGTTCCTTTTTGTGTAAATTGATTATTGGTTATTACGATTGCATCATCGAGTGCATAATCATGGTTGAGAGTATTTGAATATAGGATAAATGCAAAAACCGTTAAGATAATTATAGGTTTCCAGTCGAAAACTAAACTGAATGCAGATTTTGGAGCTGTCTTAACTACCGTTGGATTTGTTTGTGCCCCAACATATTCCTTTTTAGTTTTTGCTTTACTCATTTTTATAAGGTTTGTGCCAAAAATACAAAAAATAATTGATTGCAAAATTTTGATCAATAAAATGGGGAACAATTGTAGTGGAAATTAGAAAACTGAGCTATTTCTTGGAATTTTTTAGTTGGATAACGAAGCAATTCTCTGCGTTTTAAAGATTTTTTCAGCAACAGAATTTTATACACCAGATTTATTAGCTTTCTAATTTGATAAATTTTGTCATATAAATATATCATTCTATATTAAGAAATTCATCTCTTTGATATTTTTCTATTTAACTTTTTGTTATCTTTGTTGAATTAAGCAAATAGATAGGGAAAAAAATTGGCGATTAAATTATTGATTAAGTATTTAAGGATGAAAACAAAACTAACAATTCTTTTTATTGCACTAAG
>CAZOHR010000142.1:6282-9095 GCA_964579045.1 uncultured Bacteroidales bacterium
GGTGATGATACCTGTGGTACAATGGATAGCTTAACAAATAGTCCTATAATACAAGCTAAAATTAATTTTGACATTTTTCCCGATCCAGCTTCTGAGTATGTTTTTATTAGGACAGATAATGTTAAGCCAGTTATGATTGAGTTGTACGATTTGAACGGAAGTTTGATTACTCAGCAGATAATGACAGATAAAACATATCAGCTTAATCTTGCCGAAGTAAAATGTGGAATGTATCTCTTAAAACTTACTTATAATAATACTTTTGTAACAAAGAAAATTGTTAAAGAATAAAGTGTTTTTACTTGAACTTTTTTATGTGCAGATTTAATCTCGGGCTTTCGTAAAACTTTTCAACAACCTCTTTTCAGTTTAAAATATTGATTAGCTTTGCTCAAAAGATTGGTTTTAGAGGTGAATTTTTCTAGTAGCAATCAATTTTAAAACATCGTAATGCCATAAAGAGAGATGACAAAGCAACAAAAAACATCAATAAAATTCTTCGACGATCGCGAAGTGCGTGCCGTTTGGGATGATGAGAATGCTAAGTGGTGGTTCTCGGTTCTCGATGTGGTAGGAATTTTAAATCAGGAAAAAGATTACACAAAAATTCGAAACTACTGGAAATATCTTAAAACAAAACTTAAAAAGGAAAATATTCAGTTGGTTAGTGCCACTAACCAACTGAAATTAATAGCATTTGATGGAAAGAAATACCTTACCGACACACTGGACAGTGATGGGATTATATCTTTGGCAAAGAATTTTCCAAACAACAAATCCTTAGGTTTTATCGACTGGTTTATTTATAGCGACAACAGTATTGATGGACAAAGCAAGAAAAAAGCTTACACATTATTTGAAAGTAATTTAATTGATAAAATCGAAGTCGGGACATCCAAAGGTTTGCAACAAATTCATGCTTATTTATTTGGCGGATTGTACGATTTTGCTGGACAAATAAGACAGAAAAACATTTCAAAAGGCGGTTTTCAGTTTGCGGTGTCACATTTTCTTGGCGATACTTTAAAACAAATTGAGAAAATGCCCGAAGACAACTTTGATATGATTGTGGATAAATATGTTGAGATGAATGTCGCACATCCATTTATGGAAGGTAATGGCCGAAGTACTCGCATTTGGCTTGATTTAATTTTGAAAAAGCGAATAAAGAACTGCGTTGACTGGAGCAAAATTGGGAAAAAAGAATACATGAACGCCATGATTATAAGTTCTGTGAACAGCACTCCACTTAAAAACCTACTAAAAAACGCATTAACCGACCAAATCCACAGTCGCGAAATGTTCCTTAAGGGAATTGATTACTCATATTATTACGAGGAGGAATAGAGAAATTTGTCTTTTAGTGGTTATGCGGAGAAAAAACAGCACCTTCGCCGCACTATTTGCGGATATTATTTTGAAATGCGGAGAATAAGTTATATTTTTACCGCAAAATAAGCGGAGAATAAGAAGCATGTATTTATATAATAATAAAAATTGGCCATTTTTTGAATGGAATAGCGAGAAGCTTTTGCCATTGCTTTCGTATGTGCGAAACAGACAAGGAAAACTCCTTGGGAAAATGGGTGCATTGGGCTTTGAACTTCAAAATGAAGCAAATTTAGAGATATTAACGACTGAGATTATCAAATCGACAGAAATTGAAGGCGAAATTCTTGACAGAGAACAAGTAAGGTCTTCTATTGCAAGACGATTGGGTTTAGAAATCTCAGGATTAGTTTATTCAGAACGTCATGTTGATGGAATTGTTGATTTGATGCTAGATGCTACTAGAAATTACGAAAAGGAATTGACAAAAGAACGACTCTTTAGCTGGCATGCTTCACTTTTCCCAACTGGACAGAATGGAATGTACAAAATCATTACTGGAAATTGGCGCGACGATTCTACAGGCCCGATGCAAGTGGTTTCTGGGGCTTTAGGAAAAGAGAAAATACATTATCAGGCGCCGCCAGCACAACAACTTGAAAATGAAATGCGGATTTTCTTGGATTGGTTTAATCTAGAAAAAAATACTGATTCGGTTCTGAAGGCAGCCATTGCACACCTGTGGTTTGTTACACTTCACCCCTTTGAAGATGGAAATGGACGAATTTCAAGAGCGTTAAGTGACATGCTGCTGGCTCGATCCGACGAACAGTCATACAGATTTTATAGTATGTCCGCGCAAATACGGAAAGAACGAAACTTGTACTATGACATATTGGAAAAAACTCAAAAAGGGAATTTGGACATAACTATCTGGCTTGAATGGTTTCTGAATAGTTTATTACATTCCGTTGAAAGTTCAGAGCAGCTCCTTGAAAAAGTTGTTTATAAGCATATGTTTTGGCTAAGACACTCAAAAATTACCTTAAATGACAGACAGCGGAAAATACTCAACATGTTAATGGAAGATTTTGAAAGCGTTCTAAACACAACAAAATGGGCAAAAATCGGAAAATGTTCACAAGATACGGCCTTGCGTGACATTCAGGATTTAATTGACAAAGAAATTATGGTAAAAACTGAACAAGGAGGTCGAAGTACCAATTATGAGATGAAATGATAAGAAAAATGTAGTTTTAAAATATTTTTAAAACTAACACACTCATTGCAAATACACAATTACAGTTGTTTCTACTACAAATTACGCCTGGAGGCGTTACGCTTCGAGGCGTAATCTTCGGTCAGATTTGGCAGTAAAACAGAAATCTTATTGTATGATTTCTGTTTTGGTAAAAGACTTTTCCTATCTACGAGGTAATAACTGAGGTTAAAGTAAACACCCGATTACTTCGTTTCCCCCAAAA
>CAZOHR010000143.1:0-9068 GCA_964579045.1 uncultured Bacteroidales bacterium
AGAACAATAGAACAATAGAACAATAGAACAATAGAACAATAGAACAATAGAACAATAGAACAATAGAACAATAGAACAATAGAACAATAGAACAGAAGAACAGAAAAATAGTAATTTTAAGATATAAAATTTATAATATAAAGTCATGATAAGAATAACCGATAAATACGTAATTGAAGAAAGCATAGCTTATATCATTACAGAAAAAGGTCAGATAAACGACCTACAACTTGCAAAACAAGAAATTGATTATGCTAACAAAATGATTGAGAATAAAGCAGATTTTGTACATATCAATTCATTTTACAAATCGTCGTTTATTATTATGGCGAAGAGTGAGAAAGAAAAAAATATTAGAACAGAAGAGATTCGTAATGCTGCCAGTAAAGTTATAGGCATAATTGCTGAACAAAAACATGAAATCCTTAACATTATTGACCTTAGCAAGGATTTGTATTCACTGGCCTTCGCAGAAGCATTACTTCTTAGCCGTTATTCATTCAACAAATATTTTAAAGATAAGGCTGAAAAAGAATCATGTCTGAAAGAGATAAAGATTGTTAGTAGCAGAATATCTGAAAAGGATATCAAAGAAATTGAAGCAGTTGTTGCTGGTGTTTGCCATGCAAGAGATATTGTTAATGAGCCAGTTTCGTTCATGACAGCAAAAAAACTATCGGAAGAAATTGAAGATCTTGGTCACAAATATGGTTTTAAAACTGAAATTCTCGATAAGGGCAAAATAGAAAGTCTTAAGATGGGTGGTTTACTTGCTGTTAACCGCGGTAGTGTTGAACCTCCAACATTTTCAATTTTGGAATACAATCCCAAAAATGCAATAAACAAAGAACCAATTATTTTAGTTGGCAAGGGTTTGGTTTTCGATACTGGAGGGATTAATCTTAAACCAAGTGGCTCACTTGAAACAATGAAATGCGACAAATCTGGAGCAGCAACTGTTGTAGGAGTTTTATGTGCTTTAGCTAAAGCCGAACTACCGCTAAATGTAATTGGCTTAATTCCAGCAACAGATAATAGACCTGGTAATAATGCATACGTTCCTCAAGATGTAATAACAATGTTTGACGGAACAACAGTTGAAGTACTAAATACCGATGCAGAAGGTAGAATGATCCTAGCTGATGCCTTGGCTTATGCAAAAAAATATAATCCTCAATTAGTAATTGACCTCGCAACTCTTACTGGAGCTGCAGTTGTAGCAATAGGTGAATCTGCTACTGCCGTAATGGGTAATACACCATCGCATATTGCACAATTAAAAGAATCAGGTTTTGAAGTTTGGGAAAGACTTGTAGAATTACCATTGTGGGACGATTATGCAGATCAACTTAAATCAACTGTTGCTGATATTAAAAACATTGGCAGCAGATGGGGAGGCGCAATCACTGCAGGCAAATTCCTTGAGCATTTCACAGATTACAAATGGGTACATTTAGATATAGCAGGACCAGCATTCACAGAAAAAAAAGACAGCTATAGAGGCCTTGGTGGAACGGGTGTTGGAGTGAGACTACTATTCGATTTCTTAAAGAAAAGTGTAGATTAGAGTTAAAAAATAAATTGTAGATAACAGCATTGACGAGAATTAAAAGAAAGTTGATAAAAAAAAAGCTATAGTGAAATGTACTTAAAAAACAACATATATCAATTTAACCTAATGAAATTGATTCAACCATTCAATCATTCTACCATTCAATCATTCAATCATTCAATCATTCAATCAATCATTCATTCATTCATAAACAAATAACAAATCATGAGTAAACTTAAAATAGGGATAACCCAAGGCGACATAAACGGAATCGGCTACGAAGTAATACTTAAGACATTATCAGATCCAAGAGTAATAAGTAATATCACACCTATTATATACGGTTCGCCAAAGGTACTGGCTTATTATAAAAAGGCATTCAACAACAGCATACAAACAGTTACTATCAACTCGGCTGAAGAGGCAAAATCTCGCACGATTAACATAATAAATTGTAATAGTGAAGATATAAGAGTTGAGATAGGCAAGTCAACCGAAATGGCTGGGCTAGCTTCATATCAAGCACTTGAGAAGGCATCTGCAGACCTAAAAAATGGAAAAATCGACATTATCGTTACTGCTCCAATAAATAAAAAGAATATTCAAGCTGCAGGATTTAACTTTCCTGGTCATACCGAATATCTTGCAAAAGAATTTGGCAATGGAGAGCATCTGATGATTTTAATGAATGAGGTTATTAAAATCGGTGTTGTTACTGGTCATGTGCCAATATCGGAAGTTTCTGCAATGATTACCAAAGATCTTATATTAAAGAAATTATCAGTACTTAACGAAAGTCTTAAAAACGATTTTCTAATTCGTAAACCACGAATTGCTGTACTTAGTCTTAATCCACACTGTGGTGATGAAGGAGTTATTGGCAATGATGAAATTGAAACTATCATACCAGCAATAAATGAAGCCAAAGAAAAAGATATTTTAGCATTTGGGCCATATCCTGCCGATGGATTTTTTGGATCAATGGATTTTAAGAAATTTGATGCGGTTTTGGCGATGTACCACGACCAAGGACTAGCACCATTCAAGGTAATTGCATTTCACGATGGTGTAAATTTTACTGCAGGTCTTCCGATAGTAAGAACCTCACCAGCACATGGAACAGCTTATGATCTTGCTGGAGAAGGAAGTGCCAGTGAGCAATCTTTTCATTGCGCATTAAATACAGCTATTGATATTTACAACAATAGAACTTTTCAGTATGACCTTGAAAAGAACAAGTTAAACATGGCGGAATTGGGCGATTTAAGTGAAATAAATAAATATGGGGAATAATCCATATTAAGGAATTCTCTAAATTAAAAAATCCTGCTAAAGAATCTTTTAGCAGGATTTTTTATTTATAAGTTATTTCTAAATTTTACAAACTAGCTTTTCTTGCCATATTTTCTTTTATACTCAAAAAAGGCTCCAGCAAGAATCATCAAGAAAAGTGCAATAGAGCACGCATATGAAATCATAACACCAGTTTTATAAACCTCAGGTACAAACGTGAATTTAATAGTATGTTTCCCTGCTGGCACTCTCATAGCCCTCAGAATATAATTTGCTCTGAAATGATCTACAGGCTTTTCGTCAACTGTAACTTGCCAGCCATAAGGGTAGTAGATCTCCGAAAATACAGCTAACTGCTCCGAAGAAGTATTAGATTCGTAAACCACATAGTCGGGAGCAACATCAATAAGTTTTATAGTGGCAGTTGAATCAACACTTGGGGTAAAACCTTTTAGCTGATCTTGGAATCTCCTATCTACAACAGCTTCAACGGCAGGATCGAGAATCATCATAGCCTTTAGCTCTTCATTTGCATTTTCTGCAAATTTCACACTATCAACAAACCAAGCATTACCAAGAGCATGATTATTTACCATTGGAGGATACTCAGGATGATAAATAAGATATTTTGTATTAAGCATGTTGAGAATAGGAGTTTTTGCCTGATCGTCAAATAATGACTGAACCGCAGTGTCAGACAAGCCTTTTTCGAAGCCATAACTAACGATATATTGTGCCAACTGCAATTCACGATACATTACTGAATCGGCAATTTCTTGGTATCTACGAATTTTTGCTCCACTATATCCACCAATTGATTTGTGATAGAAAGATATAGAACCATCATTAAAGACCGATCTAGGATCAATATCTGAAACTCGATAATGCTTATCTTTATCTGCCAGAATATAATCATCGGCTTTTGTTCTTTCATATGGCACTTCGTACTTTCGTTTTGCTACAAAATTGTCATCGTTGAGATAGCGTTTATCAATCGGCCACATATCAACAAGAACAATAACTCCCAAAGCAGCTACAGCAATTTTGGGGTTAAGCTTTTTCTTTATGACAAGAAATACAACACCTGCACCAAGAATGATAAATGCAAGTGATCTTAATGCGTCTTTTCTTACCATATCAGCTCTATCCTGATACATTGCATTGACATAATCATTTTTGAACTGCTCTTTAACTTGAGCATACTGCTCTTCCTGTGGGAAGAAGGATGAAAGATATTCTGCCATCTGAATCTCGCCTTCTCCCTCGCCCGACAAACCAGCAATTGAAGGTGAAATAATAAATATCATTGTTGCCAGACCAGTTACGCCGAGAGCAATATAGAAATAATTAAGTATTTTTTTAGTGTCTATTTTCTCCTTCAGAATCTCAACAAGTGCTAGCACTCCAAGTAAAGGCATTGCAAATTCTGCAAGAACCAGAATCATAGAAACAGTACGGAATTTATTGTATCCTGGGAAATAGTTAAGAAAGAAATGTGTTACAAATTCGAGATTTTTACCCCATGATAAAACAATTGAAACAATTGTTACAGTGAGTAACCACCATTTTACTTTACCTTTAACAATCAGCAACCCAAAAACAAAAAGGAAAACAATAAAAGCCCCTACATAAACCGGTCCTGAGGTACCTGGCTGATCGCCAAAATATGTTGGAGAACCTTTGCATACATCTTTAGCTGCTTGTTTTCCAAATGTTTTTTCAACTACTGCATAAGTTGCAGCATCTTCGCTAAGTTCGGTCTGCGATGCCCCACCCTTTACATTTGGAATAAGAAGTGTAAAAGTTTCGTCAATGCCGTAACTCCATCCAGTTGCATACGATTTATCAAGACCCGATGTTTTGTCGGTAGTTGCTGTAGTTAATTCAGACTTTCCACGAATAGAATATGGAATATATTCCTGAGTTGTCATAATAAATGCAGCGTTGATACCAACTGCCAGACCTAATCCGATAAGAAGTATACCCACTGTTTTAGCAAATCTTGGCAAATACTTTTCTTTTATTGCCCAAACAAATTCATATATGCCAAAAATAAGAATTGCCAAACCTGTATAATATGTAATTTGCACATGATTGCTCAATATCTGTAATGCCATAAAGAATGTCATTAAAAACATACCTGCCCATGGTCGCTTCTGGTCGAAGGCCATATAAACCCCTCCAAGAATTGGCCCCATAAACCCGATGGCAATTGCCTTAGTAAGATGACCTGCAGTTATAATTACAAAGAAATATGATGAGAAAGCAAATGTCAGGGCTCCAAAAATAGATAACCAAGGTTTAACCTTGAAAGCTATTAATAGAATGTAAAACCCCATCAAATACCAAAAGATAAGATTTAATGGAACAGCTCCATTAAAAATAAAAACGGTATAAATATCATTGAAAATATTCTCCTGTTTAGCAGTACTCACAGCATAGGTAGGCATGCCGCTAAACATATGATTATTCCAAAATACAAGACGATCATTAGCATCTTCATATTCGTTATTCGCCTTTGAAATTGCAGTGTAGATATTGTAATCAGGCGACGAAAGCCTCTTTCCTTCGAGCAGTGGCGTGCTGTATAACGATGCAATAATCAAAAATATAACAACCGCGATAACATGTGGCAAAATCTTTTTTAACAATTCTTTAATCATATTGAGATGTTTCAAAATTTAAACTAGAAATAATCGTTGTAAAAATAACAACAAATAAATACAGTTCAACAGATAGAATAAAAAAAATGCAAAATTTAAAAGAAATCAGCATTATACAAAAAAATACATTTATTGTTTTTATCTTTACGGTGTGAAAAAAATTATCATTTTTATATCAGTTTTATTGGCTTCTGGCGCGATATATTCTCAACATGAAGGGATTGAGAGACATTTTACATCACACAAAATGAGTCTAATACCAAGTGATGATTATAGTTTTGTGGATGATACTCTTACAGATAATTTTCACAACTATTTGCCCCAGCAGAAGCTAACCAACAACCCACTAGGGTGGCTAAATCCAGGACAACCTTTCATTCCTGCTGTTTTTTCGGATCGGTCATCGCATACATTTTGGTTTTTAAACAACTATACTCCATATATTCAAGATCATGATAATGTAATTTATTATGATGCAACAAAACCGTTCACACTTTTCAGATTTGCAGGTGGTGGTGGAGAACAGGAAATTGTAAATTTCTTACACACCCAAAGTATTTCTCCCACATTCAACTTTGCATTTAATTATGACATCCTTAACTCTACAGGAAACTACCAGTTTAACAAAACAAAGGTTAATGCATTAAGCCTTGCTACTGCATACACAAAACGAAGGTATCAGTCTCACTTTAACTTTATTTACAACAAAATAAACCATTTCGAAAATGGAGGACTACAAGATATCTCTTCATTTAGTTCAACCAACTATTCGTCGAATCTCTACTCGGTAAATTTAGAAAATGCAAATAATACTATTGGTCAGGTTGGCTTCCAATATAACCAAGAATTACGCTTTGGCTCATATAGCTTGGACACAATTATCAGGGATATAGACACTGCAATAAATAAAATTTTCTCAAGTAAATTCTCAATTATACACGACATAAAAGCTGACAGGTTTCATAGAATTTATCAAGATGTTCCCGAGTCTTTCTATGCAGATATCTTTATTGATAGTTTAGTTACTTACGACTCAACATCATACAAAGTTGTTGATAATAAAATCTTTTTAAACTTCTTACTTGAAGGAAAAGGGAAGATTGAAAAATTTCAACTTATGGCAGGCATAAATAATTATCTCTACAACTATGGCTTAAATACCAGTTCTCAGACTTATTTATCAAATTATATTTCTGGAATATTAACATTCAACACTAGAAAATCATCTTTTAATGCCAAGTTAAACTATTGCTTTGCTGGTAGCGATATTTTTGATACCGATTTATCTGCAGATTACAGTCTTTCATTCACTGAGAACACTACATTAAGCACATATTTTGGTTTAGCGGTAATTAATCCGTCTATTTTTATGTATTACTACGAGTCTAATCACTTTCAGTGGGACAATACAGTTTTCAAAACAAATACAATAAGTGCAGGCGGAAATTTAGATCTAAGCAAGTACAATATTAATATTGGAGCAAATGTTAATATTCTTGATAACTATTTTGTATTTGACACGCTTGCAATGCCAATACAAATATCAAAAGTTAACCTTATTGCAGATGCATTTATTAGCAAGCAATTCAATTTTGGTAATTTTCACTGGTTTACCAAATTTACCTATCAGTATATTTCTGATCGCAGCAGAGTTCCATTACCTGAGTTTGTTGGTTACTCTAGCTTTTTCTTCTCTAGATATATCTTTAAAAATGCATTGTTGCTTCAATTAGGTTTTGATGTAAAATATCATTCTTCGATTTATGGATATGCCTACATGCCAGCTCTTGGAGCATTCTATCTTCAGAATTATGGAAAAACTGGAAACTACCCTAATGCTGGTTTTTATGGAGTGGTAAAAATTAAAAGACTTAGAGGTTTCGTAAAAATAAGTAATTTCAACAGCACATTTATGCCTCACTCCTATTTACTATATAAGATTCCCGAAAACCCATTATCATTTAATTTTGGCATCTCTTGGGAGTTTTACGATTGATAATCAAATGTTTACACAATATTTGCAATCGTTTTAAGTTTTTTCTTAACTTGTGCCATCATTTTTAAGTCATGAAAGAGAAACAATTGAAAAACTTTAAAAGACTTACAACTTTTCTTGTAATTGCAACAATTTTATTGTTTGGAGTGCTTTTGGTACGCTATTTTCTCACAAAAAACGATGATTCAGATGATAGACGAGATTATTCACAAATATCAAAAGAAGGAGTTCTAAGAGTAGTTATAAGCACAAACCCAATCGATTATTTTATTTATCAAGGTCAGCCGATGGGTTTTCAGCTCGAAATGCTCGAAGATTTTGTTGAGGCGCATAATCTGAAATTGGAATTAATAATGGAGAATGATCCTGAAAAGGCTATGCAAATGTTGATGAACCGAGATTGTGATATTCTAGCACAGAGCATTATTAATACTGCTGATAGAGATCTTATTGTAGATTTTACAATTCCAGTTCGACATACAAAACAAGTGCTCGTTCAACGAGTTACTGCGGATGGTTTGGAATCAGATTCATTGATACGAGATTTATCGGAACTTGAACTCAAAACTCTATACATTCAGAAAGGTAGTGCCAATCTAAAGTCATTGAAAAATCTTGCAAGTGAATTGATTCAGAACTTCTACGTCGTCGAAATAGATTCTATGTCACAGGAGCAAATGATTAAGAATGTTGCCGAAGATTTGTATGATTATGTTGTTTGTGATTATAATATTGCCAAAATATCACAAAGTTATTATCCAAATATTGATATTGAAACGGATATGAGTTTTCCTCAAAGCATTTCATGGTGTGTTCGCCCCGAGTCAGAGCTTTTACTTGACAGTCTTAATTTTTGGCTAGGCGAATACCTTGAAACAGAATCTTACACAAAATTAAATAGAAAGTACATAAATAATAATCGCACTTTAGTTGACATCAATAGCGAATTCTACTCAGGTAATGAAGGTTTGATAAGTGAATATGATAAGATTATTAAGAAATATGCGCCTATTATTGGCTGGGATTGGCGATTAATTGCCTCATTAATTTACGAAGAGTCACGTTTTAATTCAAATGCTGAAAGTTGGGCTGGTGCATCGGGGCTAATGCAGTTGATGCCAATTATTTTTCAGAAGTATTCAGACCGCAACTTGACAGGACCCGAAGCTGCAATATATGCAGGAATAAAGTATTTAGAATATCTTGACTCACAATTACCTGCTACAATTACTGATACTACCGACCGCGTAAAGTTTATACTAGCTTCTTTCAATATTGGCCCAGGACATGTTGAAGATGCAATTCGACTAACTGAAAAGTATAAAAAGGAAAGTTATTCTTGGAATGATGTTTCTTACTATTTGGCAAATCTCTCAAATCCTAAATACTATCAAGATACTGCAGTTAAACACGGCTATTTCCCTGGGATTTATTCTGTGGATTTTGCAAATTCTATTGTTAACAGATATCAGCATTATCTGAATATCATTCCTAAATAAGATACTGCTCAACTATAACTATAGTTTATTAGATCTACAAACGGACACCCACAAATCTCTACTTT
>CAZOHR010000144.1:0-9041 GCA_964579045.1 uncultured Bacteroidales bacterium
GCAATCGGGTTAGACATCTTTTAATATCTTTAAAAATATTTTGGTAATGGGACATCTTCTAAAGTGACTTTGCAGGAAAAGTCAAGAACAGCTCAGCAATTGAAAATTCGCAATGTTATCATATCTGGTAGGGATTACCATTTTGTGGAAATTGCTGAGACTGTTCTAAACCTTAAAACCAATAAAACCATAGTTAATTAAAAACCATCACTTTTATATACAAGTAATATACCCAAGATGCATAATGCTGATAATCAGAGCCTTACGAAATTTTATTTCGAGCTCTGTGAATTAATAATCTTCAATATTAGAAAATTTTCTGCGTTATCGAATACAATAATTTCAATAAGGCAGCTCAATACCATATTTAATAATTCTCCGGTATAAAGCATTCCACTCAAGATTTAATAACTTAGCTGCCTTTGATTTGTTAAAATTGACTTTCTCTAAAGCCGCAAGAATTGTTTTTTTCTCTAGTTCTTCGAGATCCCATATTCTAGCTGAATCTAGGAAATCAATATCATCGCTATCTCTATCAAATGTAATAAAATGTTCAGGCGATAGATTCTTACCGCCACTAACAATAACAGCTCGCTCTATCATATTTTTCAGTTCGCGAATATTCCCAGGAAAAGAATAAGTATCAAACAAATCGAATACTGATTTATTTATTGACTTAACATTTCTTCCAGTTTTCTTATTCATCATTTCTAAAAAATAATGCGAAAGTTCTGGGATATCTTCGCGTCTGTCGCGCAAAGTCGGAACCGAAATAATGTATGTTGCTAAACGATGAAAAAGATCCGTTCGAAAGTTCTTTTTATTTGTAAGTTCACTGGGAGTTTTGTTTGTTGCAGAAATTATTCGTGAGTCGTATGTATGTTCAACCTGAGTGCCTATTTTTACAAACCGTCTGTCTTCAAGCACCCTTAAAAGTTTAACTTGTAAGGCCATAGACATTTCTCCTATTTCATCAAAAAAAAGAGTCCCTTTATCTGTAGTTTCAAACCATCCTGCTCTATCAGAAATTGCTCCAGTAAAGCTACCTTTTTTATGCCCAAAGAATTCACTTTCGAACAAAGATTCTGGAATTGCCGACATATTTACAGCACCGAACATTTCGCGAGAACGTGAGCTTAAGCGATGTATAGCTCGAGCGACAAGTTCTTTTCCAGTACCGCTTTCGCCAACAATTAATACCGAAGTATCTCGTGTATCGGCAACAAGACTAATTTGGTTTTTTAGTTCTACAATTATTTTTGATTTGCCAATAATTTCATCTTGATTTTGTTTGCTTAGTTCTTCTTTAAGAATCTGATTGTTTGATTCAGCTTTTGAGAGACTTTTATTTAGTCCAGACAACTTAATAGTTCTTTCAACCGACATCCAAATTTCCTGGCTTTTAAAAGGTTTTGCAAAATAATCGGCAGCCCCCAGTCTAAGCGCTTCAATAACTGTATTCATGTCGCCATCGTTACTGATTAGGATAACTTCGGTAGAAGGAAACTGGTCTTTAACTCTTTCGAGGACCTCTAGTCCATTCATTTCTGGCATTTTAAAATCGGAAATCAGAATACTAATATTGTTCTTCTGCATGATTGCAAAAGCTGCGGAAGGCTTTGCGGCACTGTAAACAATATACTTTTTTGAAAGAATATTTTCTACCAAATTTCTATAAATAGGATCATCATCCAAAACAAGAATTGTAGTTTTATCACTCATATCACATCTTTTTATTCAATTGGGAAACTAACAAAAAAACTTGTACCTGACTTTGGGATACTCTCAGCTCTGATACTGCCCGAATTCAAGCTAACTAAATCTTTAACCAAAAACAAACCTAAACCCGACCCAGATTCGTTGTCTGTTCCATAAGTAGTTAAGTGTTTATCTTCAAAAAATATTTTTTTAATGTCCGTTTCTGACATTCCAATTCCACTATCACTAATTCTTATTGTAGCCTTATCATCTTCGATAAAAGCTGAAATCTCAATATTACCAGCATGCTGTGTAAACTTAATAGCATTGGATATTAAATTCCGAATTATCGCATTTATAGAATTTTCGTCAACAAAAACAATAAAGCTATCAGAAACGGTTGATTCTACTTTTATTTGCTTTACCTCGGCAGCCTGAGATGTAAGCAACAAATTATATACTATTATATCTGCCAATCTCAATTTTCTTTTAGTAATACTAATTTTCCCACTTTTTATTTTTGTCCAATCCAATAAATTTGTGAGTAATTCATAAGTACGCTGAGACCTCTCATACAACATCCCTAACAATACTTTAAATTCTTGTTGGCCTAACTCATTATCCTCGGTAAGAAGCTCAAGAGTTTGTATAATTGCAGAAAAAGGAGATCTGATATCATGAGCAATAACTGAATACAGTTTATCTCTGGTTCTATTCATATCAAGAATTCGCCTCCTACTTTCGTATAATTCTACATGAGTTCCTACTCTGGCCAAAAGCTCTTCTTTCACAAATGGTTTATTTACAAAATCGACACCCCCCGACTTAAAAGCCATGGCTAAATCTTCGGTTTGATTGCGAGCTGTAAGAAATATAACAGGAATTCGAGCGCTATATTCATCAGCTTTTAATTTTTCCATAACCTCAAACCCATCCATCTCTGGCATCATTATGTCGAGAAGGATCAAATCGGGATCAAATCCTTTAACCTGAAGCAGAGCATTTGCACCAGAAGATGCCACACTAATCTGGTAACCTTCGTCTCGAAGAACCTTGCCGGTTATCTGCAGATTTTTCAAATTGTCATCAACAATCAAAATCCTGAAAGTGCGATTTTCCATAATACTACATATTAATGAAATACATTTTAAAATCATCTATACCTTTAACGGGAATAGGCTGTCGTTCGGTAAAGTTATATCTACTCGAAACAAGTTTATATGTGCTCTCCGAAATGTTAATTCTATTTGGCTCCGATAACGATTCCAATCTAAAAGCAGTGTTTACAGCTGTTCCAAAAATGTCGAAAATAAATTTATCAGTTCCAACAATACCACCAGTAATTTCACCCGAATGAATACCAATTCGAGCTTCCCATTGGTGAAGAGACTCAGAATTTCGTTTCAGTAAAAACCTAACGATCTCCATAGATGCAGCAACCATTCTAGCAGCATTATCGGGATATACTTTTGTCATTCCACAAACAGCAAGATAAGCATCTCCTACCGTTTTTATTCTTTCGCAACCATGAGTTTTCATTATTAAATCAAAACCTGTATATAGTTCGTTAAGTTCATTAAAAAAGACTTTAGACTCCATTCTACTGGTTTTACTAGTAAAGTTTACAAAATCAGACACAAAAATTGTAACATCTTCATATAGTCGAGGTTCAGATTTTCCATTTTCCTTAAAATCCTGAGCTACTTTAGCAGGTAATACGTTCAATAATAAATTGTCGAGCATCGTGTTATATTCACTCAAACTGTTTATGCTTTCCTTAAGACTCTCTCGATACTCACGTCTTTCTACATGATTATTTACTCGAGCTAAAAGTTCCTCCTTTATATAAGGCTTTGTAATATAGTCGGCACCACCCATTTTAAATGCTCTAACAATGTCCTCGGTACCAGTTTTTGCAGTCAGAAACACGACAGGAATATCTTTGGTAAGTTCGTTATTTCGTAAAATATCAAAGGTTTCAAAGCCATCAATTTCAGGCATCATAATATCGATTAGAATAAGTCCTATTTTATATCGCTGTGCAATTTCGATAGCAGTTTTACCATCAAATGCCAAAGCTATATTATATCCATGATTTTTAAGAAACCCACTTAATACTTTTAGGTTTTCTTTATTATCATCTACTAACAATAAATTAATTTTCTGTTCCATGATCTTCGATTTTATAATTTGACACCTTATCGATAATTACTGGGAAATAATCCATATTTTCCTTTAAAGATCCTAAATCTACACTTTCAATATCTACAATTAATTTATTGCAATAATCAATTAAATAAGTAAATTTCATTTTTCGCGCATAAGTAATAAGACTTATGGTAAACTCTTCTATTTTATATAAAACAAAATAACTTTTAATAGATTCCCATTCAGGATAAAAAGTATTTTTTAATTCGCTTATAATTTCAGGTAATAATTTGTTTAGCGATTGGTCAATTTTTAATTCTTCTGGCTCTCCGCACTTTTCCTCTTCGAGAATAATATATTTAAGATACTTTGAGAATTCCTCAAACAAAGCGATTCTACTAACAGGCTTTAACAAAATACCAGAAAAGAAGCCAGAATTAATAACTCTTTCGGAATTAAATACCGATGCCGTGTAGGCAATAATAGGCACTTCACTAAGTCCCATATCATTCACAATAATTGAAGCCAAGTCGCAACCGTCTATATCTTCCATAACAATATCGAGAAGAATGAGGTCGGGAGTATTATTACGCAAAACATTCAAAGTTTGCTCACGATTTTGAGCAGTAAGAACATTTATTCCAAAAACCGACATCAACCCTCTTGCACTTTCGATATTTGTAGCCACATCGTCAACAACTAAAACTGTTGTATTTACAAATTTTACAAGATTTACATTGCTTATTGCTCTTTTAGCGGCTTCATTTGGTTCGCTAAGCACTTTTATATTAGGAATTCTCACAGTAAAAAGAGATCCTTTCGACTCAACACTTTCAAAACCGATCTCACCTCCCATAATCTCGGCTAATCGTTTAGAGATTGTTAGTCCCAGACCTGTTCCGGCATATTTGCGATTTGAGTTTGATGATACTTGCTTAAAAGCTTCAAAAATAATATCTTGTTTTTCCTTAGGAATCCCAATACCACTGTCTTCAATTTTCAAAATCAGAGTACCTATTTCATTATTTTTAAAATTGAATTCAACATTTATCTTAACATAACCTGCTGGTGTAAATTTTACCGCATTACCAACGATATTGTACAATACTTGTTTAATTCTAATCTCATCAATCAAAACCCATGGAGGAATTCCGGCTATAGTTTCAACAGAGAAGCTAATTCCTTTTTCGATTGCTCTTTCGGCAAACATTGTTTTAATTTCTTCAACAACATTTAATATTTCGACAGGTTGCTTATACAGATCGATTTGTCCAGCTTCAATTTTTGAAAGATCAAGAATATCATTTAACAATGAGAGTAAGATATTCCCGCTATTAAGAATTGATTTAACCATCTTCTTTTGTTGGATATCTTCAATTTGATGGTACAAAGACTCTGAGAATCCAAGAATCGCATTCATCGGGGTTCGGATTTCATGACTCATGTTTGCTAAAAATTCACTTTTAGCTTTATTTGCCTGATTAGCCTTATCCCTTTCTCTTAAAAGCATCCTCTCATAATCGGCTCTTTCAGAAACATTTCTAACTAAGGCCATTACATTGTCAGAAGAAATTCTAACCATTCGAGCTTCATACTCTCGCAATTCCCCAGTGACAGTTAAACTATAAGTCAGAACCATAAAACCTTTATCAAGACACTCATCAATAGAGTTAGTTACTTTCTCGGCAAACTCTGCATCAAATATTTCCGTTATGTGTTTCCCAAAAAAATTGTCAGGATCTGAAAACAATTCCTCATCAGTGTTGCTTCTAAAATCAATAATATGGCCATCCGAACTAAAATTAAATATTATATCAGGGATCGCATTAATAATCGCTCTTGTTTTGGCTTCATTCTCACGTAATGATTTCTCAGAAAGCATACGTTCAAAAGCGTTTGCAATCATTCCAGAGAATGATCTTAAAAGTTCTAGTTCGGTTTTAGACCATACTTTATATCTAACACACTCGTCAAATCCAATAAAGCCATAATAATTACCTTTAACAAAAAGAGGGAACACGATTATTGATCTTACCTCCTGTGGTTCGAGAATAACTCTCAAGTCTTCAGGTAGTTCTTCTATATTTTGAGAAAAAACAAAACCATTTTTCTCGAACATTTCTTTCCAGGAAGGTATTGCTTCATAAGGAATTCCTTGTAATTCTTCAATTTGAGGTAGAATGCTAACATTACACCACTCATAAGTATTGTTACAATACAATTTATCGTCTGTATCTTCAAAAACATAAACCCTGCTCACACCAGCATGTTCACCAATTTTTAACAAAACATCATTTATCAATTCATCGAAAACACCTGGTTTGTTTAGAAGGAGAGCGATGTCTGACAAAATTTCTTGATGTTGAAGATTTTGCTGTAAGATTAGTTCATTCTCCTTAGTTTTGGTAATTTCAATATTAGTACCTACAAGCCTAAGTGGGTTCCCCTCCTCATCATGGCTTATAACTTTTCCTGTATCCTGAATCCAAATATAATTGCCTGCTTTGGTACGTGTTCGATATTCTACCTGGTACACTGGTGTTTTACCTTTTAGGTGAAGATCTAATTGTACAAGAACATGCTCTTTATCATCAGGATGCAACATATTTCGCCATGTTTCAAATTTCACCTGCGAATCTTTTGATTTATATCCCCTCATGATTGACCAACGCTCATTAATCACCACGAAGCTTTCGCAGCAGTTCCAATCGTACAAGCCCGCATTTGTAATCTGCAATGCCATTTCGAGTCGTTCAGCATTTTCTCGGATAGTTGCTTCAAGCTTTAATCTCTCTGTTAAATCCCTACTTACCCCCACTAAAACCTGCTTACCATCCCAATATCCACTAATCACTTTTGTTTCGACAGGTATAGATTTACCCGATTTAGTTAACAATGGAACAAGACAAACTTCACGAGTTCCATTCAGCATATCCTTCACATTACTTTGTGCTTCGTGATGTTGTTTTGGAGGATGCACCATTAGAACGCTTTGTTTCAGCAATTCTCTTTCGCTGTAACCCAAACGCTTTACAACAGTTGAATTAACCAATATAATTCGTCCTTCCATATCAAGAATAAAAATAAAATCTTCAATTGTATCGAATAAGGTTTTAAAGTCTCTTCTTGTTTTACTAAGCTTTTCATCTTTTCTGGCGTCGATAATAAAGGTACCCAACAATGAGGCAATTTTTTCGAGTTTTAGCTTGAGTAAATCACTGAATAGTATTGTTCTATCAGATGCAACATTTAATGATCCGATGACTTTATTAAGATAAGTAATTGGAATTATCGCTAAAGACTTAAATAAGTCGACAGCAGTAACTAGGCTTTCTTGTTCAATTATTTCTGAATGGGTACTATATATTGGTTCCCCTCTCAATATGACCTCTGCATGTGCCGAGCCCGATTTGTAATAAGCCGAATTGGTTACAAAATCGTCTGATAATCCAATATAACTAATTAGTTTAACATCTCCATTGTCTTCATTAACCAAATATATACCTGCTGCAGAAAGACCAGTACTTTCTGAAATAAACTCCAGACTATTTTGAATAATTTGATCAAAACCCTTTGCTCTGGCTAATTTAATAACAATATCACGTTCAAGATTAACAATTTCTTCGTATTGCTTTCTCTCCGTAATATCAACCGTTAATCCAACAAATCTTCTATCATTATTATCTTGACTTCCTGCAGATTTTCCTGTATTTAGAACCCACAAATACGACCCGTCGGATTTTCTTAAACGATGCTCTTTTTTAAAAAAACCATTAACACCACAAATATTATCCGTTAATAATCTAACAACTTCATCTCTATCGTCTGGATGTATTAAATCGTAAAAAGAATTGCTATCAAAACTAATTATATCCTCGTAACCTAGATCGTCTCTAAGTTTTTTACTAAAAAAAACTTCGTCGGTTGGCACATTCCAATCCCAATAACCAGCACCACTTCCGTGCATTGCCAAATCGACACGCTCGTGATATAACAACAGCTCGTTGTTTTTTTCTTCAATTATCTTTTGGTTCTTAATTCTATCGGTAATATCTCTAACGCTTCCCAAAACGTGAAGGTCATTACCAAGCACAATTAGTTTTCCATTTATCTCAACATCAACCTCTGACAAGTCACTCCTCAATATTTTAGTTGTAAAACTGCTTATTTGTCTGTTTAAAAACACCTCATTAAGCATTTTATTAAAAAGAACTAACTCCTGTGATGGAACAAATTCTTTGAAAGGTTTGCCTTTAATATCATTGCTACGATACCCATACTCATTTACACTTTCATTAATAAAAACAATTTCACCCACTCGATTAACAACAAAAATTACGTCTAATGTAGATTGTGACACAATTTTATATACCTCCGACTTTTTATCCTCAATTGTATGATTTTCACTTTTGTTGAGTGACGATGTGATATATGCAACAACTATGTTAATACCATTGTTAATAGTTTTTTGTGAATTTAAAACAGCTTCAAAAACTTTATCACTTTTGTCCTTCATTAATAAAACAGTTCCATCTGTCCCACTGTTCATTTTCGTAACAATATCGCAATCTTGTTCGGGATATGCTAATAGACTTAAAAAAGAAAGTCCTATTATCTCTTTTCCTTTATATCCAAAAAGATTTGCAGCACCCTCATTTTGTGCAATTATAACTCCATCATCAATAAACAAAGTAGCTTTTCTGATTAAATTACTATTTCCCGCAAAAGCTTTTTTATTACCGGATATCTCAGCATTAAACAAACAAAGTTGAGTAAAATGATCCAATCTATCGTTTATTTCACATAAATTATTGCACAGTTCAGGTTCAATCTCAGTGTTATTCTTAACCAAACTTAAAATTCCAGTTTTTCTCAATAAAAACAAATGTAAAACCCTATTATCATCTAATCTAAAAACTTTACAACAGCTTCTATCATCATTCTCAATCAATTCAGTGATTATATTACCCCAATTAGATAACTGTTCGTGTATTCCATTAATAATAGTCCTCTGGTTTTCTGGATATGAAAATAAGATCTTAAACCCATTCGAATGTTCTGAAGCATCTATAAGTGTATAGATTGCAGCATTCTGCGAATCAGTATTCTTAATATATGAGCCAAGAGCAATACCAAGCATTTCTTTTAAATCAAGACTCTTTCCAATTGACATGGCCATATCAATAATCTTGTTT